>DAHWIP010000329.1:0-761 GCA_027344975.1 Phycisphaerae bacterium | reverse complement strand
GATTGTTCCATCGCCGGGTGTTACCGCGCAACGGATTCTGCAGGATGCCGCAGCGCGCAAATTTAACTTCCGCGCCTTTGGAGACGGTACAATCGGTCTGTCACTCGATGAATTAACCGATCTGGAGGAAGTGCATTCGCTGCTGCATGTGTTTTCGCAGGGCCGGCCGTTGCCGTATCTGTTGAATCAGGTGGTGCAGGATATGCGCGTGCAATATCCCATGACCCTGGCCCGTACCAGCCGCTTTCTGACACATGACGTGTTTAACACCCACCACAGTGAAACCGAGATGCAGCGTTATTTGCGTATGCTTGAATCGCGGGATTTATCATTGACCACATCCATGATTCCGCTTGGATCATGCACCATGAAACTCAATGCCGCCGTTGAAATGATGCCCATCACCGCACCGCAGTGGGCGGATATACACCCGTTCTGCCCGCCGGACCAGGCGGCTGGTTATCAGATTCTCATGAGCCAGCTTGAACGATTTTTATGCGAAATAACGGGCTTTTCAGCCGTTTCCTTCCAGCCGAACGCCGGTTCCCAGGGGGAATACGCCGGCTTGATGACCATCCGGGCGTATCATAGCGCACAGGGGCAGGCGGGCAGAAATATCTGTCTGATTCCGGTTTCCGCGCATGGCACAAACCCCGCCAGTGCCACGGTCGCGGGGCTGCATGTCGTACCGGTGGCCTGCGATGAGCACGGCGATATTGATCTTGCCGATTTACGCCGCCTTGCCGCGGAACATCGGGATC
>DAHWIP010000328.1:0-782 GCA_027344975.1 Phycisphaerae bacterium | reverse complement strand
GTGTCAGTCCCTGAAGGGGGCCCATTAACCGGAGAGCCGGATGCGGTAAATCCGCACGTCCGGTTCGGAGGGAGGGGAGTCCGCAATAAAAGCGGACTTCCCTACCCCTATGTGCGATGGAGAGTGTGTGAAGTCAAGGAGATGAAAGTTCTCCTCGAGCCGATGTTCCGGCTCGTAGTCGAAGGTAACCGCGTTGCCGCGAGGCAGGGTGGGAAGCAACCGGAGACGAACCACCAGACCGCAGGATACGAACTCGATTCGGCCTGATGCTGTGGCGAGCCTGCGAGCCAATGGCGAAGCCCAACTCCCGCCTTTGGGAAAGTCCGTTCGACCAAGCGAACATGACAACGGGACAGCATGGGGGTGCTTGGAGGCAGTATGGTAGGAAGGCTTCATACATGAATCCATGAGACCTGTCCGTGAGGTGACGGCTTCCCTGAGGAAGTCGGCGGGCAGGAGTCAGAGTGTGCGTAGTAGCGAAGAAGCGGGGTAACTCCCGTGGAGCGAAGGCCACACAGGAAGATGGATGTGAAAAGACCCAGACCATGGCAAGAAGCTGATTCCCAAGGGGATCAGCCAGCACCGGCGGAAGTGCCCACCGTGGCTAAACAAGCCGGAGAAGCCGAACCGCCTCGCGCGCGTCGCGCGCGATGGAGTTGGGTGGAAACCAGTGTCTGGACGGATCGCATGCTGACCGCCCTCGAACAAGGTGTGAAAGGAGGCGTCAAACGTCTATTTCAGCGAGTTAGGCCTGTATTCCCTGACCAAGGCCCATCAACTCG
>DAHWIP010000327.1:0-810 GCA_027344975.1 Phycisphaerae bacterium | reverse complement strand
CCTATGTGTTTCTGACCTCTCTGGCGGTCTTTTATGTCCTGAAGGTGACGATCGGTATTCGGGTCAGCGCCGAAGACGAACTCGAAGGGCTCGATTTCGCCGAACACAAAATGTGGGGCTATCCGGAGATGTTCAGTCCCTCGTTTTCCGGTGGAGAACCCTATGTGGGAGGTGGATCTGCGTCGCACAAGGGCGAGATTTCCGGGGCACCCGTTGCCCGTCCGGCCCCGTAGGCTTGAAAACGTGAACCAGGGCCCGGCGCTCAGGCGCCGGGATCATGTCAAATCAGGGAGACGTTCATGAAAAAAATCGAGGCAATCGTCAAGCCCCACAAGCTGGAAGCCGTCAAGGAGGCGGTCACGGCTCTGGGTGTCTTCGGCATGACGGTGACCGAAGTGAAGGGCTACGGCCGGCAGAAGGGGCATACCGAGCAATACCGCGGGGCGGAAATTCTCGTGGAATTCCTCCCCAAGATGAAAATCGAGATCGTTGTTCCGGACGCCCGGGTCCCGGGTGTCACGGACGCCATCCGGAGAGCGGCGATGACGAACAGCATCGGGGATGGAAAGATTTTCATCCAGAGCATCGAAGGCGCGATCCGGATTCGCACGGGCGAAACCGGGGAAGAGGCGATATAGGCTATCCCATCTGGCGGAAGGCCTCTTGCGGCTTCCGCCTTTATTTATATAAATTCAGGGAGAATGCAGATGGCAGGAAACTGGCTCAACTCGGGTGACAATGCTTGGCAGCTGACGGCGGCGACGATCGTCGGTATCCAGAGCGTCCCGGGACTGGTCGTCCTCTATGGAG
>DAHWIP010000326.1:0-813 GCA_027344975.1 Phycisphaerae bacterium | reverse complement strand
GCTGGTGCTGGCCGCCGAAGGGCAGACGACGAATGCCGCACTCCTGGCCGGGCGGCTGGTCACGCGCGGCGCGGTCGGCCGGGTCACGCTCGGCGATGTCGCGGAAATCGGGCTGGCGCCGCTGCCGCCCTTCGGCGCCGGCAGCGTCATGGCCGAGCCCGGCGTCGTCATCGTGGTTTCGGCGCAATATGGCGCCAATACCGTCGAGGTGACGGAGCGGGTGTTGCGCGCGATCACGGGCCTCCGCGCCGATCTCGAGGGCCGCGGCATCGTTCTGCACGACGATCTGTTCCGCCCGGCGGATTTCATCCGCGCCGCGATCGGCAATGTCGGCGCCTCCCTGGTGCTCGGCGGGGTGCTGGTGATCGTGGTTCTGTTCCTGTTTCTGTTCGATCTCCGCACCGCCGCGATCTCGTGCCTCGCGATTCCGCTCTCGCTGCTCGCCGCGGTGCTGGTGCTCACCCGATTTGGCGTCTCGCTCAACACCATGACGCTCGGCGGGCTGGCCATCGCCATCGGCGAGGTCGTCGATGACGCGGTCATCGATGTCGAGAACATCACCCGAAGGCTGCGCGAGAACCGCCGCGCCGCCGCGCCGCGCCCGGCCGCCTCGGTGGTGCTCGCGGCCTCGCTCGAGGTGCGCGGGGCCGTCGTGCATGCGACCTTCATCGTCGTTCTGGTGTTTCTGCCGATTCTGGCGCTGCCGGGGCTCGCCGGGCGGTTTTTCGCGCCCCTCGGCCTCGCCTACATCCTCGCCATTCTCGCCTCCCTCCTGATCGCCCTCACCGTCACTCCGGCTTTGGCGATGCTGCT
>DAHWIP010000325.1:0-829 GCA_027344975.1 Phycisphaerae bacterium | reverse complement strand
CCGATCGGGCCGGGCGCGGGGAATCCTTCCGGCAACGGTGCCGATGGCCCGGCCACCCACGATGGTGCCGGATAGGAAGCCTTGCCGGAGGCACCGGATGGCGGCGAAGAAGTGGCGCACCCACTAAGCAGTAAAGCCGCACCTCCGGTGACGACCACCGCCAAACTTGCCGATTGGGTGACCCCGACGCCCAGTTTTTGCATTAATTCAATAATCATAGTTACTCCGAACCTTCTGATACCGGCTATTATAGCCATGCAACCGCGGCTCCGGGGCCTGCCCAAGTACTTCTACGTTCACGTGTGAAAGGTGGATTAACCAACTTATCGGTGCTGCCGCCGAGCGGTATTCTACCGGGAGTCGAAAAAAATGATCCCCGCCTTGGCCGGCCATCTACGTGAGGAATGCGAATCCTGAAAAGCGGGCGATGGGACTCGAACCCACAACAGCCAGCTTGGAAGGGCGACAGGATATCGCGAAAAAGCCCGGAAAACAAGCGGTTCCATGAATGCGCAACCACCGGCGCAACCATGCCCCGTGCCCGACCAAGATTTCGCAATCGTGGCCGAATTTTGGAGGCAACTTCCAGCGGCAATCAAGGCGGGCATTGTTGCGATGGTGCGCACGGCGATGCGAACTGGTAACGAGTCGTGATCTTTTTGCAATCTCCCGCTTCGAATATGTCCATCAACCATCGGTAGCGCGGACTGCAAGGATCGCACGACTATCGACGTTCAGCACCTGCGTATTATTTCTCAAAGCAAAGAGGGGGTTGCGCCAATAGGCGTGACCCCGCACTACCACTGTCGGCTTACTCACTTCAAGCGCT
>DAHWIP010000324.1:0-1003 GCA_027344975.1 Phycisphaerae bacterium | reverse complement strand
ACCGTTTCGCATCTGCGGCGGGGTGAGAGTCCCAAGGCACCGAAGTGGCAGCCATCGGTTCTGATTGCCATCGTGATGTCGATTATCGGCATCGGAATCGCTGTTTATTTGATCAACATTCGATAGCCATGCGGCGCCGTACGATACAGCAGGCCGCTGGGATGCCGACATACGGGAATGAAGGGTGCATGACCGAATTTCTGGTATCCGATACCGGGGCGTGGACCCGCAGTGATTTCCCGGGCGGTATCAGAATGACGCACCGCCGCAATGGGTCCCCCCCAAAAAAACGCAACGGGGGGTATGGCAACCGTTTCGACTTCGCGAATGCCCATGGACGCGGGAGGGGCGTCATTTTCACCGCAGGAGACGCGGCGGCCGCAAAGCAGGTGAATCACGGGCCGAGCAAAAGGAAAAAAGAGAGACACCGATTTAACCGCAGGGGACGCAGGGGAACGCAGAGGTTGAGGTTACTGGGGCCGCAGGCCATTAGCCGCGACCATATCGGCCTCAAAATGGAATCCTTAGTTGGAACATAACGCGCCGGGGTGGTGCGCGGAAGTTGCCGCCTGATTGCATCCATCCACAACATTTGATAGTAGCCCCACCTGCGGCATCGCATTCACCGTGCCAAACTGGATGTCTGGCGCCGCACTCTTCGCGGCATTATGCCAACTCGGTTCTGTGTCCACCATTCCTCGGGGAAGCCCAGATTGGATAGGTGCCAACCCGGATATTTCACCGATGTCGCTGCCGCGCTGTTTGCGCGCAGGCCTTGCACCCTGTAAAATCAAGGTATTAAAGCAGTTTCTTCACTTTGCAAGGAGGCAAGGCCGTGAGAACAGAGTGTACCACAAAATCCATCACGTTTTTATCCCTTCGACGGCAGAAGTTGCAGTTGGAGTTTGACGGCGGGAGGATCACATCGTGTACTGGTTCAGCCTGAAAAGGAGAACGAGTCCCGGTGCCTAAGGGACTACGGGCTTTGCACGATTGCGTTTGA
>DAHWIP010000323.1:0-1190 GCA_027344975.1 Phycisphaerae bacterium | reverse complement strand
GACGATGGTGGAGAGGCCCAGATAGCTGTACTGTTCGAGCACCTGTCCGGGGTCGCCGGAGTTGGCACCATCCACGATGGCGTCAAGCCGGCCGATGGCCTGATCGAGCGGGGCATTGGTGTTGGTGAGTCCGGAGCCGTAGCTGTAGGTGATGGTGCGGCCGTTGGGGTAGACCATGGAGCTTGGGAGGCTGCCGGTGCCGAGGGTGGTGTAGGTGTACTGGACGACGGGTGTGGTGGCGAGGTCAACGGCACCGGTGAGGGCTTCGTACTGGAAGGCGAGCTGGCCGAGGCCGTTGTAAATATTTTCGACCTGATTGACGATCTGGGTGCCTGCGGTATCGGCATAGCTGGTGAGCTGATACACAAGCCCCTGGGCGTTGTAGGAGGTATCGATGCGTCGGACGGAGCCGTCCACATTAGCACCCAGCGTGGTGACGGTATCGCTGATCTGCCGACCGGCGGTGTCGTAGGTCAAGGCGGGTGCCTTCCGTTTACCAGCGGCTACCAAGTTTTCATCGATGGCGACCATGCGAGCCCCAACATTTCAATTACTCCCAAAACTATAACGCGCGGGGCAGGCGGAATCAAACGGCGGGTGGCGGCGGTGGCGGCATCATGGGCGTGTCGCGGGGACCAGTGGAGTCAATCCACCGGCCTGCATTTAGGATGATCGCATACGATGGATGGGGGCCTCAACGCGAGTGCCACAAAACACTCAAAGACCGGAAACCCAGTTTATGAAAACGCCAATTTTGGCGGTTATGATCAGCCACACTTGCAGTCGCCGGAGGAACCCTTGTTCCACGGCATTTTGGCCAGTACCGCCCCCATGGCACAGGTGTCGGTGATACCCGAGAAGGTCAGGCCACAGCCAACTCCGAGCGGGATAATCAAGAACCATGGATTGACGAAAAGTCCCAACAGCGTTCCGAGAGCGGCCAGCGCCCCGGCGGTAATTCGCACCTGCCGGTCGAGGGCGATGACTTTTCGCTCACCGGCCTTGACCGGATAACCAGATTCCTGCCAGGCGAGTATTCCGCCGGAGACTGAGAGGGCTTTCTGGAAATCGGACTCCATCAGTTTTCGAACCGCCATTCCGGAACGATTACCCGAGCGGCAGATGATGTAGATGGGCTCGTCAGGATGCTTTTGATGTTCGGCGACGATTTCGCGACTGAGCTGGTCAAG
>DAHWIP010000322.1:0-1366 GCA_027344975.1 Phycisphaerae bacterium | reverse complement strand
TCAGGAATGGCTTGGACCTGGACGGTAGATGAAGTTCTTTTTGTAGTTGAAGTTTTCATGTGCGCGAGTAATTCAGTGGTAGAATGCCAGCTTCCCAAGCTGGACGTCGTGGGTTCGAATCCCATCGCCCGCTTTATTATTTTCGCCCCTATCCATCGTAGTTTTCACTGTGAAATTTTGCATTCCTCTGGACTCTGTTCGGCCAATTACATTTTCACCACCGTGTATCTGCGTGCTTTACCGAACCGTCTCCGCACCTTATACCTGTTCTTCTTCAGTCGGAAATGTAAGAACGGCTTTTCTGCGATAGCTATGATGTGGGGCTGAAAAAAACTAGGCCTGATCTGAGAGGCCTATGGACCGCTCATGGTGCACGGGATCAGGTGATCGACTTCGTCAACCACTGCTCGGCTTGGACTCGAAGGGGCTACCGTCAAATGTTGTGGATGGCGGCAATCCAGGCGTCCGCTTCCATCTGTATCGCCTGCGACAAAAGCCGCTGGGCTCCCTCACGCAATATCTCCGCCAGAGCATCGTTGAACCCGAGCGTTGAAAACTTCATCGTTTCGGTCATACTCTTTTCCATGGTGGCGTACTCCTAAAAAAGACAGAAAATTCAAACCTTTAGGTTACGCCGCCTCTTTTTCTCCGTCCACAACTTTTAAGAGTAACACCTCCGCATGACGATTCGATGCCTGCGGCGATACCCGCTCCACCGAAAGACCCGGCCGGTGACAGACATAACGAAAAACATCTCCATACGTGCCTGATGGCTCCATCGCCACACGCAACTCCCGATCCGCCGAGAGCTTCTGCAGAAAACCAATCCCCACGCCGATCTGCGACGGCCGCGATACCACCACCGGAGACGACGTCTCACTGTTGGCCCAGCGGATCACCAGATACAGTTTGCCCTTGCCCACATCCACACCCACCACGCACAGTTGCCCCTCCCGGCCCAAAAGCATGGATTCCAAATCCATCGACTCGACATTTTGACTCCGATAGGTTCTACTTCCCGCCATGGGGATGACATCCTGTTAAAGCGTTCATCGCCGGCGGACCTTCCGCCGGACACCAGCGCATTTTGAGGCATCCCCTCTTTTTTTCGCCAGTCCTCTCATCACCTTGTTATAGCCAACTTTTGGATGTGCATGATCAATCGCATGGCGCCGCCCGCACCGGCATCATGGGTGTTCACTGACACCGAGCGACGATTGCTGCGCCATGCTGATCCCAAACCAACACGGACCAACAAGACCGTCGCGGACTGCCTCCACGCCGTTGCTCGGCTTGGCGGCTACTTATCTCGAGCACACGACGGACCGTCCGGAAACATGGTCCTCTGGCGAGGCTTTACCCGCCA
>DAHWIP010000321.1:0-1700 GCA_027344975.1 Phycisphaerae bacterium | reverse complement strand
TTACAGCAAAGCGGTCAATCTCATGCCGGGCGGGGTTTCATCACCCGTGCGGTCGTTCAAAAGCGTTGGGCTCTCGCCAGTGTTTGTACAGTCGGGTCAGGGGGCATACTTGAAGGATGTGGACGGCAACCGCTACATCGACTACGTGATGAGCTACGGCCCGCTGATCTTGGGTCACGCCCATCCGGCGGTGCGGGTCGCGGTGGCAAAACAGCTCAGCCGGGGGAGCAGTTTCGGGTGCTGCAGCCCGCTGGAAATTGAACTTGCGGAGACCATCACCCGCGCGGTGCCGTCGATTGAGATGGTGCGATTTGTCAACAGCGGCACTGAAGCGGCGATGAGCGCGATACGGCTGGCACGCGGCGTAACCGGGCGCGAGGTGATCATTAAAATGGCCGGCGGATACCACGGCCACGTGGATGCGATGCTGGTGAGTGCCGGGAGCGGGGCAACCACGCACGGGGTACCAAGCTCGCCGGGCATCTTGCAGAGCGTGGCGCAGAGTACGGTGGTGGTTGAGTTCAATGATATCGCGGCGCTGAAGGGGGCGTTTGAAGCGCATGACGGCAGGGTGGCGGCCGTGATGATGGAGCCGATCATGGGGAATATCGGCGTGGTGCTGCCGCGGCAGGATTATCTGCGTCAGGTGAGGGAATTGTGCCGGGCAAACGGAGCATTATTAATTTTTGATGAAGTCATGACTGGGTTTCGCGTCAGCTTCAGCGGGGCACAGGGGCTTTTCGGGGTGATGCCGGATATCACCTGTCTGGGGAAGGTTATCGGTGGCGGCCTGCCGACGGGGGCTTATGGCGGGTCGAAAGCGCTCATGAATCATATTTCTCCGGCAGGGCCGATCTATCAGGCGGGTACATTGTCGGGCAACCCGCTGGCGATGGCGGCCGGTCTGGCGACTCTGCAATATCTGAATCCGGATGATCCGTATGCATCGCTGGCGCTGCTGGGACGGCGATTGGAGGAGGGGCTGACGGCCGCGGCGAAAGAGGCGGGTGTGGCAATCAAGACGGCCCGCAGCGGCAGCATGTTCACGCCGTTTTTTGTGCCGCACGGCGGGGATACCGACACTCCGATTGCCCATTATTCCGATGCCTTGAAATGTGATACACGGGCGTATGCGGTTTTCTTCAAGTCGATGCTGGAGCAGGGCGTGATGCTGCCGCCGTCTCAATTTGAGGCGTGGTTTATCAGTGCGGCGCATACGATGGACGATATTGAGGCGACGATCAGCAAGGCGAAAATTGCCTTTGAACGCTGCGCAGCGGAGGCAGCGTGAGGTTTTCTGCGCCGCAGCGGGCCTGCGGATCTCAACCGATACGGGTACGATCCAAACGAACTTGCTCTGGTACCGAGGGATGACATGAACCGAATGATGAGGTGGACATTCAGTTGAACATTGCCGAATTTCTCCTGCCTATTGCCGAATCGTCGGCAGCCGAGCAGATTGCATCTTCCATTTCCACCGGTCGAATGATGACGATAGGGTCAGCGGCCGGTTCGTCTGCACTGGCGCTGGCGGCGGCTGTCGGTATGCAGACCCGGCGCCCGCTGCTGATTGTAACCGCCCATCTGGATGAGGCGGATGATGCGGTCGACCAACTGGAACTATTTGCGCCGGGGGCGCAGGCGAAATTGTTTCCGGCACTGGAGGTCTTGCCGGGCGAATCGAACGTATCACCGGAACT
>DAHWIP010000320.1:0-1716 GCA_027344975.1 Phycisphaerae bacterium | reverse complement strand
CCGAACAGATCACGTTTCTGCTTTTTCTGAAAATGGCGGATGAGTTAACGCGGCCACCGTATAACCGGCCGGCGCTGGTGCCGCGTGGATTGGATTGGCCGAGCCTGTTGAAACTTGATGGCGATGCGCTGGAGGTGCATTATCGGCATGTGCTGGAGGAACTGGGCCGCAAGCCGGGGATGCTGGGGGAGGTATTCAAAAAGGCGCGGCAGGAGATACAGAACCCGGCCACGCTCAAACGATTGATAACCGAGCTGATCGGTGCGGAGCAATGGACAAGCATGGAAGCGGATGTGAAAGGGGACATTTACGAGGGGTTATTGGCCAAGAGCGCGGCGGAATCTCCGAAGGGGGCGGGACAATATTTTACGCCGCGGGAATTGATCAAGGCGATTGTGGATGTCATGCAGCCACAACCGGAGGATACGGTGTGTGACCCCGCGTGCGGTACGGGGGGATTTTTGCTGGCGGCTCATGAGTATGTGGTGGAGCATTTTGGCGGGAAGCTGGATCCGGATCAGAAAAAGCATCTGCGGCGCAGCTTTGTAAAAGGGTGGGAACTGGTGGCGGCCACGGCTCGGCTGTGCATTATGAATCTGCTACTGCACGGCATAGAGGCTGACCCCTGCCCGATACGCAGCGGCGTGGACAGTTTGGCCAGTGATCCGGGGGAGCGGTTCAGCATGGTGCTGACCAACCCGCCCTTTGGGAAAAAAAGCAGCATCGCCATTGTGGGTGGAGATGGGGAGTTGGAGAAGGAGGATGTGGCGTATGAGCGGCAGGACTTCTGGACCACGACCAAGAATAAACAGTTGAATTTTTTGCAGCACGTCAAGACGCTGCTGAAGGTGAATGGCCGATGCGCGGTAGTGGTGCCGGACAATGTGCTATTTGAGGGTGGCGCCGGGGAAACGGTGCGGCGGAATTTATTGCGGACATGCGATGTTCATACACTGCTGCGGCTGCCGACGGGAATATTTTATGCCCAGGGCGTGAAGGCGAACGTGTTATTTTTTGATAACAAGCCGGGGCAGGATGCGGTATGGACGAAGAAATTGTGGATTTATGACCTGCGCACGAATATGCACTTTACGTTGAAGGAGAATCCGCTCAAGCGGGCTGATCTGGATGATTTTGTGGCGTGTTATAACGCGGAGAATCGGCACAGGCGAACGGCGACGTGGAGTGACGCAAAGCCGGATGGGCGATGGCGCTGTTTTGAGTATGAGGAATTGACGAAGCGGGACAAGCTGAGTCTGGATATTTTCTGGTTGAAGGACAGGAGCTTGGAGGATGCGGATAATTTGCCGGAGCCGGATGTGCTGGCGCAGGAAATAACGGATGATTTGCAGACGGCGATAGATCAGTTTGCGACGGTCGCGGAGGGTTTGCGATCGGCAAACAACGAATAGTGGTGCACCGCGTTAGGGCTTTGTTTTCAAGGGGAACGCTCGGTGGAGCACGGTTCCCCGCAATACCATGGGAACGCAGAAACCCGGTCGATCACGAACCACACTGCGGCCGCTGCGCTGTCAACTCCGCCGCAGAGGAAATCGCAATGGACGCCCCCCGTTATCCGTTTGGCCAAGCCAAGGATCGCCCGTGCTTTGCAATGTCAGGCGATGAGTCCGAATGGCCTGATGCTTCCCGCATCCAAGAATCGACAGCGAAAATCGCGCTGCGCGATATACTTCTTCGGGTATGAATAACGATTTC
>DAHWIP010000031.1:0-11731 GCA_027344975.1 Phycisphaerae bacterium | reverse complement strand
CTCGATGACACCTGTGCGGCAGCCGTGCGCGAGGCCTTCTATCGCCTCTTCTCCGCCGATCTGATCTTTCGCGGGCTGCGGCTGGTCAACTGGGACGCCCAGCTTAAAACGGCCGTGGCGGACGATGAAATCTATTTTGAAACGGTTCGCGGCAAGATGACTTCCATTCGGTATCCGCTCGCAGAGCGGCGCGAAGGTGAGCCGGAATATCTCATTGTCGCCACCACACGTCCTGAAACCATGCTGGGCGATACCGCGGTCGCCGTGCACCCGGATGATCCGCGCTACCGTTCGCTGATCGGCCGCGAGGTGATGGTACCGCTGGTGGGACGGCGAATCCCGATCATCGGTGACGGCCAACTCGTTGACATGGAATTCGGGACCGGAGCGGTGAAGGTGACGCCCGCGCACGATCCGAACGACTACGCCACCGGCCTCCGGCACCGGCTGGAGCAGATCAACCTTTTGACCCCCGATGGGCGTATGAATGAGAACGGTGCGGGTCAATTTCAGGGCGTTGAATATAACTACTGCGGGATGCGGTTTGCCGATGAAGCGCGCAAGGCCATCCTCGCAGATTTGGAAAAGCTCGGGCTTATCGCCGATCAGCGCGATCATGA
Source organism: Phycisphaerae bacterium (assembly GCA_027344975.1). Taxonomy (GTDB): domain Bacteria; phylum Planctomycetota; class Phycisphaerae; order WQYP01; family WQYP01; genus JAJZGD01. The sequence continues at coordinate 11,111 of DAHWIP010000031.1, read as the reverse complement.
GCATGAAGTCGGCCACAGCGACCGGAGCAAAACGCCCATCGAGCCGTATTTAAGCGAACAATGGTTTGTGCGGATGGGAGATATTGACGGCGGTGTGGCCTTGGGGAATGGCGAGCGGGCTTCAGGCCTCGCTCAAGCCGCCATCGACGCCGTTGCCGACGGTCGTATTAAGATCACGCCGGAGCGCTATGCCAAAGGGTATACGGACTGGCTCTCGCAAAAACGCGACTGGTGCATATCGAGGCAATTGTGGTGGGGACACCGCATACCGGTCTGGACCGTCGCCGCGGCCGGCGCTGAGGCGATGTTCGGCGCCATACAGAATCACGACCCTGATAACTGCCTGCTCTCCGTCCGCAGGCGCCATGATGGAACACTGCTGATCTGCCCACGATCGGAGTCGGCCGACCAGACACTGGAATACCTTGCCCGCAATCTGGGCGTTGAGCTGCATCGCGATGACGACGTGCTGGACACATGGTTTTCTTCCGCCCTCTGGCCCCTTTCAACCATGGGCTGGCCTAAGGACGGCACGGGCGACGGGCCGGACGACAAACTGCTCCCCTACTATTACCCCACCAGCGTGCTTTCCACCGCACGCGAGATATTAACCCTCTGGGTCGCCCGGATGGTAATGTTCGGTCTTTTCTGCCGTGGCGATGTTCCTTTTCGACGGGTTTATATTCATGCGGTCATTCAGGACGGCAACGGCCGGCCGATGAAAAAATCATTGGGTAACGGCGTCGATCCGGTCGATATTGTCGAAAGTCATGGTGCCGATGCGCTGCGCTATACACTGGCTTCCATGGCGACCGAGACGCAGGATATCCGGCTGCCGGTGGTCAAGGACGCCCGCACCGGCCGCAACACCAGCCCACGGTTTGATGTCGGCCGTAATTTCGCCAACAAACTCTGGAACGCATCGCGCTTCATCATCAGTCATCTGGGTGATGCGGGAAATTCCTCGGGTGATGTGGCGGCGAAAATACTCAAAGATGGCGATATGGCTGACCGTTGGATCATTTCATCCACCTGCCGGGCCATCACTCAGACGCGCCGATTGATTGATGAATTTCGGTTCGCAGAACTAGCATCCATGCTTTACCAATACTTCTGGGGCGATGTGTGCGACTGGTATCTGGAAATCGCCAAGGCACGCATCCGGAGCGGTGATCCGCAGGTGCAGGCGGTGCTGGGATATGTGCTGCGTACCAGCTTGGCCCTGCTGCATCCGCTGATGCCGTTCGTCACCGAGGCAATCTGGGAAAAACTTCCGGGCGATCGCCCGCTGGCCCGGTCACCATTTCCCGAACCTGTCGGTGAGGTGGATACCGGCGTGACGGAAACGTTCAACATGATACAGCAGATTACGCGGGCCATTCGTGATATCCGCAATCAATACAACATCGATCTCAAGAGAACCCTTACGGTGCATCTGCAGGCCGATTCTGCCGAGGCGCTTCATCGAATTGCTCCGGGCGTTCCGATGATTGAAAACCTGAGTCTCTGTTCCATACATGAAGCGGGTGTCACGATCACACCTCCGGCGGAGGCCGCCATTGCGGTGGTTGGGGGGGTGACGATCTACGTTGCCGGCGTGGTGGATCGTGAGATGGAGATTGAAAAACTGCAGCGCCGGCGGCAGGAGTTGGAGAAACTCATCTCCAGCAGCCGAGGTAAGCTGGCCAATGACCAATTCGTCACCAAGGCTCCGGAGAAGGTGGTACAGGGGATTCGTGACCAATTGGCAGTCTATGAATCTGAAATGCAGCGTCTGGATGACAATTTGAGCAAACTGCTCGCTGCCGTAAAGTAACGACCCCCGATCGCGGCTGCGGTGCCGGAATGGGAACATCAATATCCGTTATTGCTGAAAGGATTTAATCTCATGCGTGATCAACGTCTCGATAAGCTCGCCGACATACTCGTGCACTATTCCGCGGGTATTAAAAAGGGTGATCTGGTGCGTATTCAGGGGGATGTGGTCGCCCTGCCTTTGGTGGAGGCCATATATGAAAAAGCATTGATGGCCGGCGGCAATCCGTTTGTGCTGCTGAGCAGCGATGCGATGGCGGAAGCGTTTTATCGAGTTGCGACGCCGGAGCAGCTTTCGTTTTTATCGCCGGTAAGCCAATATCTTGTAGAAAAGATTGATGTATCCATCGGTCTCTGGGGTGATTCCAATACGAAAAGCATGTCGCAGGTTGACCCGAAGAAACAGGCGATGGCGGCGCAGGCGCGTCGTCCGATCAGCACCCGTTTTCTCGAAAGAGCCGCGAAAGGTGAGTTGCGCTGGGTGGGGACGCAATATCCGACACAGGCGGCGGCACAGGATGCGGAGATGTCGCTTCATGATTATGCCGATTTCGTATTCCACGGCGGCCTGCTGCATCTGGCCGATCCTGTTGCGGCATGGAAAGGGCTATCGGAACGACAGCAGCGACTGGTCGATTATCTGGACACCGTTTCTGAAATTCGCGTGATTGCCCCGGATACCGATCTGCGTCTTGGTGTGAAAGGACGCAAGTGGATCAACTGCTGCGGACATGAAAATTTTCCTGATGGAGAGGTGTTCACCGGCCCAATCGAAGATGCGGTCAACGGCACCATCCGCTACAGTTTTCCAGCGGTGCATCACGGGCGCCAATGTGATGAGATTGTTCTGACATTCAAGCACGGTCGGGTGGTTGATGCGCGGGCGGCGAAAGGCCAGGAATTTCTCCTGACCATGCTGGATCAGGATGCGGGCGCCCGAACTCTGGGTGAATTTGCCATCGGGACCAATTATTCCATACAGCAGTACACACGCAACACCCTTTTTGACGAAAAAATCGGCGGCACGTGTCACGCGGCGGTCGGGGCGGCGTATCCGGAGACCGGAGGAAAAAATAATAGCGGCCTGCATTGGGATATGGTCTGCGACTTGAGGCGGCCGGGCTGCCGAATCGAGGCCGATGGCCGGACGATTCTGGAGGCGGGCCGGTTCAGCGACCCGACCTGGCCGCAGGCAGCTGCGTAATCGCCAGCGACTATCGCCTCAGATTCGTCTTTGCCAGATCAATCACTTCATCGCCTCGACCGTTGAGAACCGCACGGATCAGGTAGAGTCCGAAGCCCATGGCTTGGGAACCGGTTATTGTCGGCGGCATGGAGAGTTCCTGTCGGTTAACCAGAACATCCACCAACACCGGCCCAGGATGGCCATACGCCATATCGATGGCGGGCGCGAGTTCCTCCGGCTTTTCCACACGGACGGCGTGAATGTCCATCGCCTGCGCCATGCGGGCAAAATCCGGATTCAGCAGGTCGGTGCCAAAATTGAGCAGCCCCGCCGCTTTCATTTCCAATTCCACAAATCCGAGTGAACTGTTGTTGAAGATAAACATTTTTACGGGCAGCTTGAGTTGACGCACGGTGAGCAGTTCACCGAGCATCATGGAAAGGCCGCCATCGCCACACAGCGCTATCACCTGCCGCTGCGGAAAAGCCGACTGAGCGCCGATGGCCTGCGGCAGGGCACTGGCCATGGAACCGTGCGTGAATGAACCTGTCAATCGACGTTTTCCGTTCATGGTCAGATATCGCGCTGCCCAGATGGTGGGAGTACCGACATCGCAGGTGAACACGGCGTCGTCGGAGGCTGCGGCATCGATGAGTTTCATGAGATATTGCGGATGGATGGGCGTTCGGCCCGGCTTGCCGAGAGCCAATTCATCAAGCTGCTTTCTGGCCTTTTGATAATGATTGCGGCAAAGCTCCAGATAGGCGCGATCGGTCCGCCGCTTCAACCGCGGTATCAGCTGATTGAGCGTAGCGCGGACATCGCCGATGATTCCCAGATCGACGCGTGTCCGGCGGCCGATCTGTTCGCCGAGCCGATCCACCTGAATAATGCGGGCCTTTTCGGGGAAAAATTGAGGATACGGAAAGTCGGTTCCAAGCATCAGCAGCGCATCACAATTTTTCATTGCATGATAGCCGGAGGAAAAACCGAGCAGGCCGGTCATTCCTACATCATACGGATTGTCATATTCAACATATTCCTTGCCTCTGAGGGCATGAACGATCGGAGCGGCGAGCCGGTCGGCGGTGTCGATCAATTCCCGATGCGCATCTTTACAGCCGGCACCGGCCAGAATCGCGACTTTCTCCGCCCGGTTGAGGATTTCGGTCGCGGCTGAAAGCTGAGCTTCATCCGGCATTACCACAGATGGATCGGCCGAAATGGGAGTCGGCATGACATCGAGATCAAATATCTGGGCCGCCACGTCTCCGGAGATCACGATGACCGCAACACCCGAACGACTGATCGCGGTATTGATGGCAATCGGGAGAATACGGACCAGCTGATGCGGATGGGAGATAACGCCGCAGTAATGGCTGCAATCTTTGAAAAGTGATTCAGGGGTGGTTTCCTGAAAATAGCCGGTACCGCGTTCGCTGCTGGGTATCTGGGCGGCAATGGCCAGCACCGGAACTCTCGAACGCGCACAATCAAAAAGGCCGTTGATCAGATGCAGGTTGCCCGGCCCGCAACTCCCCGCGCACACCGCGAGGTGGCCGGTGAGATGGGCTTGAGCCCCGGCGGCAAAAGCGGCCGTTTCCTCGTGCCGCACGTGCGTCCACTCCATGGTGGGAGTCCGGCGAATGGAATCGGTGATGGCGTTGAGCGAATCCCCCACCACGCCATAAATCCGGCGTACACCGATGTCGGCAAGGGTTTGAACCAAAACATCCGCAACCGTTTGTGACGCCACCGCGCACCTCCATTCGGTTATGAGAAGATCGGTCGCGAGGCGATGGGGTTCGACGAGCCCGCCATCACGTGCCCCGCAACTCGCTAATCGAGCAGCGCCATGGCCCGGAAGCCGAGCCCTTTCTACCGGTTCTCCCGCCCGGTCTGGGAGAGATTATTTTGCAACGGTCGCCCCAGACGTCGGGCCGCCTCGGCAAGCCACCGGTCAACCGCCCGCATATCCGTGTAAAAATAAACGCTGTTGCATTGACGCCGACTTTTGACCAGCCCGGCCCGGCGCAGCATTTTGAGATGATGCGATACCGTCGGTTGAGAGAGCCCGAGTTCGGCCGCCAGTTCAATCACATTGTACATGTCCATGCAGCGGGGTTCGCGGGGCAGCAATTCCATGATGCGCAGACGCATCGGTTCACCGAGCGCTTCAAAGACCATCACATAGCGATCCGGCTTCCGACGCGACAGCGTGACTGTTCTGCGGTTTGACGGCAATGATCTTCTCCACACCGGGACCTATTTTGCAGCACGTTCAATGCGGGGAAGCACCATGCTTCGCACCACCTGGATTCCGGGCCCGCCTTCCAGCAGTTTGAGGCACTTTTCACCCGGCGGGGTGTCGAGCTTAAGCAGCATGAGCGCCTTATCGCCTTTGCGGCTGATGGCCATGTCGGCAATATTGATTTTTTCCTGCCCAAAGGTCATGCCTACAAACCCGATTACCCCCGGTCGATCGGTATTGACCACCAGTACCATCGGGCCTTCGGGGATCATATCCATATGATACCCCTTGATGGAAAGCACACGCGGAAGATGATCTTCAAATACCGTTCCGACCATGGAATGAGCGTGATCGCCGTCGGAAACAACGATTTCAATATGATGACTGCTGCGGGTGCCCGCTTCGGCGAGCACTTCGTGCTGAACGCTGATGCCCCGCTGCTCGGCGAGGTGCATCACATTGACCACATTGGGAATTTCCTGAATCTGCCCCTTGAAAAGCTCGACCATCGCCACGCGCTGAAGCGTATTGGCAATCCGTCTGGGAAGCGCACCGGCGGTTTTGAGTGTGACGGTTTGATATCGAGTATCCACAATGGCCGAGAGGACGGCCCCCATGCGCTGGGCCAGATCAACATACGCTTTTTCCGCTTCGGACAGATCCATCTGGATACCGGCGGCGTTGACCGCGCCCGCAATCCCCTGGCCCCGCAGATAAAGCAGCAGTTCGCCGACGGCATCGACCGATACCGCACGCTGCGCCTCAACCGTGCTGGCGCCCAGGTGGGGCGTAAGGAGGACACGATCACCAAGTGCAAATAGCGGATGATCTTTCGGCGGCGGCTCCTGTTCAAAAACGTCCAGAGCGACGCCCGCCACGTGGCCGGCGGAAATGGCCGCCGCCACGGCGTGTTCGTCAATGACACCTCCGCGAGCGCAGTTGATCAAACGAACCCCCTTCTTGCATTTCTTCAGGGCCGATTCGCCGATCAGATGCCGCGTCTTATCGCCGGGCACATGCACCGTAATGAAGTCGCACAACGGCAGCATTTGATCGAGTTCCTTAAACATCTCCACCCGCCCATCGAGGGCGTTTTCGGTGTAGAAGAATTGGTCAAATGCGACCACTTTCATCTCCAGGCCCAATGCCCGATGGGCAACGGCCCGGCCGATCCGGCCGAAGCCGACGATTCCCAGAACCTTTCCCGCAAGCTGCGTACCCAAAAACTGATTGCGTTCCCAAAGGCCGGCCCGGACGTGTGCATCGGCGGCGGCAATTTTTCGTGACAGTGCCATCATGAGGGTGATAGCGTGTTCGGATGTGGTAATGGTATTGGCGTCGGGCGTATTCATAACCAATACACCCGCACGGGTTGCCGCCTCAACATCGACATTATCCACGCCCACACCGGCCCGGGCGATGGCTTTGAGCCGCCCCGGTGAGGTCAGATCCGCCGTGGTAATTTTCACCCCGCTGCGGATGATAACCCCATCGTACTGGCCAATAACGCTGGAGAGTTCACCCGGATTCCACTTGGGCTTATTGGTGAGTTCCACATCAGCCTGAGTTCGCAGGATTTCCAGACCCTCTTCAGCGATTTTGTCGGCCACCAGAATTTTCAGCATTCTTTTTTCACCTTAAATTAAAACCTTCTCTACTCGGAAGTAACGGCAATATCATCTCCGCCGTATGAGTATAGGCCATTGCCATGCGGCGTAAAGCCATCCCAAACCCTGAATCATACCCAGTTTCATGAGGTCATTTCCGGGGTAAAGGTAAGACTTACTGGCAAATGCGTTGGATGGGCCCATTCGGGGGTCAAGTCAGGATATCACCACCGGCCAGAGGGAAACGGTGGTCGGCACCGCGAGCGTGGCTGAACCGCAGGGCGTTTCGGTATACAATTTCACCGTAGCCGATGACCACACCTATTTTGTGGAGGGCGCATCTAATAATGACACAACTGGAACCGCAGCGGCCACGCCACTCGATGCGGTATGGGTGCATAATAGTTGTAACCTGGCCTCCAATGAGACTTATTGGGTGATCGGCAAGGATGGGCGGCCCGAGTATGTTGGCGTTACAAATAATTTCGCGAGGCGCAGCGCAGAGCATCTCAGGAATGGCCTGCTGATTCAGAGGATCGACGGTTTGACCCAATTGTCGCGATTCGACGCTCGTACGGCCGAGCAGGCGGTAATCGAAAAGTACGGCCTTCGCGCGGATGGTGGAATATTAAGGAATTTAATTAATAGCATTTCCAGACGGAGCCCCAAGTATGGATTGGCAATACAGCGTGGGAAGCAGTTGCTGGCCTCAGCGGGGCTCTAGGACGACGTGTAAGTTATTTATAGAGGCAGCACAACAATGGCCAAAAGGCGTTTGACAATCGGTGGCGTGGTTGAAATAAAAACCAAAAGGGGGCTTGCTTATGCCCTCTATACGCACGAACATACAGAGCCACCTTACTGGGGATCTGTCATTCGTGTTTTTGAACAGGTTTACTCGACACGTCCGACGAGCTTTCAGCAGATAGTGAATGGTAAAGTCCGACTTACGACGTTTGTCATGTTGAGACGGTCCCTATCACATAGGGAAATGGAACTTGTGGGCCATGTCAATGTGCCCGATTCCTTACGGAGGTTTCCTTTATTCCTGGCAAAGGGTTTGCCGAATCCAAAGACGGGCAGGATATCCGTATGGGGACTGTGGGACGGCGAGTCGAGGAGGGCTATTTACGAGTTGACTCCCGAATTGAGGCTTCTACCGATCCACCAAATAATGCCTTTTTCCTTCCTCGTTGATCGCATTGAATCCGATTGGCACGAAGGCGATGACCCCCCGGATTTCATGCCTCTGCCGGGAGTGGCACCACCAAAGCGTCCCTGAGCGGAGAGCCTGACGCTTGGTTCCCTTTGGGACGCCACCGGAGGCGGGTTCAAAAACATAGTGTCTTCCATTCTTATTGGGGTGGCTAAACGCGAAGGCCGATTTTCTGGAGGCTGAAAAAAATATGGATCAGGCAGTTATTGTACATTTGCAGCTGGGCAAAAAACACCAACATGCTGGCGGGATGGAGGGCCTGTGGAATCTGGAGGACCAGATTTCCGGCGCCATTGAACAGGAGGGGATTGGCGAATTTGATGGCCACGAGGTTGGCCAGGGGGAATTTGTTATGTACACATATGGGCCAAGCGCGGATCGCCTTTTCGGTGCCATTGCGCCCATTCTGAAAGCATCTCGATACGCCTTGGGCGGTTATGCAATCAAGCGATACGGGGAGGCGCAGGATTCGGATGCAACTGAGGTGCGAGTTACGTGGTGATATTAGGCAAACTATTTGCGAGCACTGCGGCGTGCCGAGCGGGCTCATCCACAACCCGGGTGCCATATCGGTCGTCTCTTGGCGCGTATCCCGACGGCCGCAAGGATTACCTTTTGATCGGGATGGTTCATTCCAACGCGGATGTCAAAGCCTCTTCTGAGCGAACCGCTCTTATGCGGCCTGAGCGGCGCCAGCGACCCTGGTGCCGCTGAGCTCGGCCTTTCCGGAGAAAGGTGGTGGGGTACCGGGAGGCTTCCGCCAGAGTAGCCCGACAGGGGCGGAGTGCCAACGATGCAGCCTTGCCAACGGCCAGAGGGAAACGGTAGTCAGCACCGCGAGCGTGGCTGAACCGCAGGGCGTTTCGGTATACAATTTTACCGTAGCCGATGACCACACGTATTTTGTGGAGGGCGCATCCAATAATGACTCAACTGCAACCGCGGCAAACGGTCCAACCGTGCGGATTCCGTCAGCCTACCATCAGTGGATCACCAATGCGTTCAGGCGTGAGTACGCCTACGGCCAATCGCCGCCTGACCCGGCGGAACTCAAGGAAATCATGCAGAAGGTTTACCAACAATTTCCACTCCCCCCCTGAACGGCGTATTAACGGAGATAAGGACCATGAAAGAATTTGCAGAATTGAGAGTTGATGAGCGTTTCGCTCCGATGCTATTTGCAGACGATGAAGGCACGCGTCTCGGAGATACGGTGCGAAAAATCGTGATTGAAACCACTGATCCCCGGTATGAGGAGGTGGGCCGACTGACGAGGGAACTTCTAGCACAACAGGGGAAGTACTTCTTCGCTGGTTGGAATCTTCGCCGCCAATACACCCGGGAAGAACTTGCGGCGGCGGCTTGTTTTCGATTGACCGTCTCAGCCATATTCGAGCCTGCCGGCGAGGAATGTGGCACCATATACGATGAATCGACGGCGTGCCCCAAATGCGGAGCGGGTGCCGCACAGGTTTCGGACCTGCGATTGGACCTGCGGAAGGTGCCCAAGCGCAAGGACATTGCCATGACAATTGCCAATGAGATTATCGTCTCACAACGTCTGGCCGAGTGGATGATCGACACCGGGTTGACCGGATTTGAGTTTCGGCCCGTGCGGCACAAGGCACGGTATGAAGATGATCCGATCGATCTTCACCGGGTGCCGACGGGACGGGAGATTCTGCGCAGGGCTGAAGCTGCGGGCGCTCCACGTCCCACTGGAAAATTCTGGGTGTGGCTGAATCGCCCGGAAAATAAAGCTCTGATGGAGCAGGCCCGAGCGGAACACGCTGCAATGAAAAGAGAGAAAAGCGAACGGCGTGGCATTCAGATGCCGGTATGGCATCAGCTTGTCGTGACGTCGAACACGGCCGAGATCGTCCCTCCGACGCGCGTGGGTATTAAGCCGTTTAACGATGATCCCGAGGGGCGATGCCGTTGCCCGCTGGGTGATCTGATTGGCCTTGCCTTGCTGTCCGAGGTGTCGGTAAGCGCGACCAGCCGGGAGGAAGCCGACATCGTTTGTTCCCGGCAGTTCGTTGGAGTACGCCGCGGTCTATTGCGTCCGACTCGGGTGATGTTGATCTCTCCGAGATTCCGAAATCTGCTCGAAAACATCAGGGGGGTCAAGACCGAGATTGTCCATCTGGTGTAAGGCCACCGGGAAGGGCGGGATGGGCCGCCGGCCCTTGTCTCACACAAAGCCACGAAGAACCTCGGGACGATTAAATAAAGCGTACGGATTCTCTGACGCAATCTTAGCGCCTTTCTTTCTTGGCGTGATAAAAAAGCAGATCACATCACGCGCCAGCGTGATTCAAGATATCACGCGGAGCTGCGGAGATCGCGGAGAGGATACGATAGGGTGAAAGAGTTTTCTGCCGAAACCTCTGCGTACCATTGCGACCTCTGCGGTTTAATCGGTTTCTCCCTTTTTTGCCTGCGATTGGCGTTTATCTACCGCAGTGCTGGCCGGTGGAATAAATCCACCGGCTCGCGTTCGCGATGGTGGTGATTCACCTGATCGGCGGCCGCCGGCCCGTGTCTCACACAAAGCCACGAAGAACCTCAGGACGATTAAATAAAGCGTACGGATTCTCTGACGGCATCTTAGCGCCTTTCTTTCTTGGCGTGATAAAAAAGCAGATCACATCACGCGCCAGCGTGATTCAAGATATCACGCGGAGCCGCGGAGATCGCGGAGACGGTACGATAGGGTGAAAGAGTTTTCTGCCGAAACCTCTGCGTACCATTGCGACCTCTGCGGTTTAATCGGTTTCTCCCTTTTTTGCCTGCGATTGGCGTTTATCTACCGCAGTGCTGGCCGGTGGAATAAATCCACCGGCTCGCGTTCGCGATGGTGGTGATTCACCTGATCGGCGGCCGCCGGCCCGTGTCTCACACAAAGCCACGAAGAACCTCAGGACGATTAAATAAAGCGTACGGATTCTCTGACGGCATCTTAGCGCCTTTCTTTCTTGGCGTGATAAAAAAGCAGATCACATCACGCGCCAGCGTGATTCAAGATATCACGCG
>DAHWIP010000319.1:0-1763 GCA_027344975.1 Phycisphaerae bacterium | reverse complement strand
CCACCGAGAGAAGGGTGACCGGGCCGTGCCGAACGGACATTTCCACCGAAAGCCCGCGCCCCACCTTGCCGTGATAAACGCGAAGCGGGCGAACCTTGGTCTTACCTTCTGCGATGGCGATATGTCCGGGGCCGTCGTGGCCCATGAGAAGTATATTATCATTAAAATCAACGCCGTAGTATTCGGTAAATGATCCTCCCGCACCCAGAGCATCCATGATTTTCATCGCCTGCACGTTGGCCACTTCCATCTCACCGGCCACCGGGATACCGCGTGCCGTCAGGAGCGAGTTGCCGAGAATGATCGAACTGATCGCATCTTCGTTCTCGGGAATTCCCTCACCCATGTAGTAATAGCAGAGCGAACCGAGGTCGTGGCGGAGGATGAGATGGTCCAGCGCCACACTGGTGCGGGCGGCGCGGCGGAGTTCATCGTCGGGGCAATCGGGCTGAACGTCAAAAACATCGCGAAAATGGGTCACGCGCCGGTCAATATCGTCGGAGGATACATGCTTCCGAAGTTCGGCGAGTTCATCGACTTCCAGCATCTCCATATGTCCGCCGAAGACGCCGGCGTGAAGAGTGAGGTCCGCGTAAATGTCGAGCATGCCGCTGTAATAATGTCCCATGATGCCAAGGCGGTTGTGCGCCATCACATGGGCCGTTTTGACCGCATCAAGCCAATGCCGAATCTGCGTGTTGACGTGCGGATCGTCGCGAAGCATACCGGTGATCTGATGGAAGGCGATTCCGCAGCGGTTAAACACATTGGCGATTTCGGGTGTGGGGCACGCGGAACACCATTCGAGCCAGATGCCCGTCATGGCGGTGCGGTCACGCATGGCGTTAAAGGCGGCGTAATCCATGGCGGCGCCCGGGGAGAGGTTCAGGATCACCACCGGGACGGCGGCGCGGCGCACCACGGGCAGAACCGTTGCCGAAAGGGCGTAGGTGGTCACGTAAAGGAAGATCATATCGACATCGGCCCGGCGAAATTCGTGCCCCGCCTCCATGGCCCGTTTTGGATTGTCGATAAGTCCGAGATTGACCAGCTCAATATCCGGCCGCGAAAGCTGTGCGGCGACGGCGGCGAGATTCGCCTCCAGACGTTCCTTGAGGCCGGTAAACTGCGGCCAGTAGGCATCCAAGCCGATGCCGAAGAGTCCGATCCGGGGTTTGGCGTGGTCGGTCACAATCGGAGTCAGGTTCATTTTCGGGGATCCTCATTTTTGCGGATCGTTTCGCCGCTGTACCAAGGTAACGTTTGCTGATGTTCATCGACTCAAGCCAACGCGACACCATCCATAGCGAACATAGTCGCCGAGCTGGACTGAATTTACAAGAGAAATCTTGGGGGATGGGGTTAAAAGTTTCGCGGCGTCTTAACCGAGCACCGCTTTTCATAGATTCCGCCCTCATCGAAGTGATCAGAGCCTGGAATTTTACGACGCCAATATTTCAATATGCGAAAATGGAGAATATTGCTTGCATTTGGAATTTTGTGGTGTATAATTTGAAACAGTTCCAGAGACTGTTGCAAAAACAGTCGAGAGTATTTTGACAGGAGAAGAAGAGTGCAAGAAGCGGCGTGACGCCTGAAGGGATAATCCGTTGGGAAAATCCGACGCAAGGCTGGAAGGGGTTAAGTCCGTCGTACGAGAGACAAATTTGAGTGAGAGCAATTGATCTCCGTAATCGTTCGAAGCGGCTTGATATTAATAGCGGCGCGTGTCGCAGCAAGCACCGCATCGAAAAGGTTCCTGA
>DAHWIP010000318.1:0-1887 GCA_027344975.1 Phycisphaerae bacterium | reverse complement strand
AGTCGCCTCAGAAACGCAGAAAGAAGGCATAAAGAACAATACGGATGGTTCGTAGGCCGGCAGGCGCCGGCATGTGCGCCCGTGTACTCAGGTAATGGCCGCTGGCTGGCCGTCGCGACTTTCCACAACGGTCAAACGTCGGGAGCCCAGGTGCTGGTGATCTCAACGAAAACTTTTCGCGTCTGCGGCGTAGTCGGTCTGACCGGTGAGGCTCCAATCTCCCTTGCTTTTTCACGCCATTCAGCCAGGTTGGCGATTGAGTGCTGGTACCGGATTTTGTTGGTGGGGCTGCCGCCTCACTCCTCCGCGGGATCACCACGGGAATGTCGCGACTCGGGCCTGAACCCGGTGTGGCAGCAGCCTGCCACGATCCCCCTCAGTCGGCGAAGCCGCCGGAAACCCAATGCCCAATAGCCCGACGGACCATTCCCATGTGGAACTGATGCCGGGTCTCCACGCGGTCGGCGAATCAGGGTGCTTTTCCCATTTTCCGCGAGGTGCGAACGCCTGCGCAAAACGCATGAAGTAAACATTTGCAGATATGCCGCCCCTCGCGTAAAACAATGTTTTTGATGGTGCGAAAAGTTCGCGTAAATATCTTGGAGTAATGGACGAATGATGAAGCGTGCAAAATTAACAATTGTCGGCGCCGGAAATGTCGGGGCCACGACGGCGCATTGGGCAGCGGCAAAAGAACTGGCCGATATCGTGCTGGTTGATATACCCGCTTTGGATGGTGTCCCGCAGGGAAAGGCGCTGGACCTCTCCCAGGCGGCTCCGGTCGAAGGGTTCGATGTCGGAATTTCGGGTGCGACGGCCTATGAGGCATCCGCCGAAAGCGACATCGTGGTGATCACCGCCGGACTGGCGCGAAAGCCGGGCATGAGCCGTGATGATCTGCTCGCGAAAAACGCTGAAATCGTCAAGGCCGTGACCGAGCAGGTCGCTCGCACATCGCCCAACGCGATTCTTATTGTTGTTTCCAATCCTCTCGATGCCATGGTGTACGTCGCCCATAAGGTCAGCGGGTTTCCGCCTCATCGGGTCATCGGGATGGCGGGCGTTCTGGATACGGCGCGCTATCGGGCCTTTATCGCGGCCGAATTGGGTGTCAGCGTTGAAGATATTCAGGCCCTGCTGATGGGCGGCCATGGAGACGACATGGTACCCCTGCCGCGCTACACCAGTGTCGGGGGCATACCACTGCCGGAACTTCTGCCTGCGGAAAAAATTGACGCCATCGTCAAACGCACGCGCAATGGCGGAGCGGAAATCGTCGGCCTTTTGAAGACCGGTTCCGCCTACTACGCCCCGTCCGCCGCCGTGGTGCAAATGGCCGAGGCGATCATCCGGGATAAAAAGCGTATTCTGCCCTGCGCCGCCCACTGCGATAAGGAATATGGAGTCGGCGGATATTTTGTCGGCGTGCCCGTCAAACTGGGCAGTCGGGGTGTCGAAAAGATTATCGAGGTTAAGCTGACCGCCGAAGAGCGGGAGCTTTTTGACCGCTCGGTGGAGCATGTGCGGCAGTTGATTAAGTCAATCCGCATCTGACACCCGAAAGAGCCGACACCGGAAGATCGCTTTTCAAAAGGTGGACGATATGGCCGCATCTGGATCCGGGAGTGTTCCGGGACAGTTGTCGATGGCGTTTGCATCGGGAGTGGTTGGCGCCGGCGTTCTGGTTGTGGTGGCGCTCCTGATGGGGCGGTTCGGGATTTTTGCAGATTTGGGATGCCATCTCCATCCGTCAGCGAATCGTGAATATCTTTATTCACGGTTGGTTTGGGGTGGGATTTTCGGTTTGTTGTTTTGTCTGCCGATCATGTCGGGATCGGTATGGAAGCGCGGTTTCATTTTCGGTTTGGTTCCTGCGGCGGTTCAGTT
>DAHWIP010000317.1:0-1941 GCA_027344975.1 Phycisphaerae bacterium | reverse complement strand
GAATAATAGCAGATACGTCAGGATATATAAACGCTCGCTACCACTGCCACCGTCCTTACATGCTACACGCCGAGGCCGGCGGATGTCAAGCAAAATTTTCAATTTTTGTATTCGGCGGCATCGCGCGGGGCGAAGCGTTGCCTCATACCTCCGATCCCGTTGCCAAAATCCCAGTCTTTTTTCGAATGATTCGCTCCGGTTATACTTCCGGCGAGGTGAACGAACCATGTCTGAAACAGCAACCCATTCCATCGGCACCGATCCAAACTGCATTTTTTGCAAAATCGCAGCCGGAACCATCCCCTGCCACAAAATTTACGAGGATGACGACGTGCTGGCGTTTCTGGATATCGGGCCGATTGTGCGCGGGCATACGCTGGTGATTCCCAAACGCCATGCTGTGAATTATCTGGATTGCCCGCCGCAGGTCGCCACCCGTATCGCACAGGTGATGCCGCGCCTGTGTCGGGCGGTGGTGGCCGCAACCGGTGCCAAGGCATGCCATGTGCTGGTCAACAACGGGCCGGAGGCGATGCAGTCCGTCATGCACCTGCATCAGCATATCCTGCCGCGATTGGATGGTGACCATTTTCACCTCCCCTGGCCCGCGCAGAAACTCGACAGCGGCGAGGCGGCCGAAATTGCCGCAGCAGTTCGAGAGTGCCTCAAGGCGTAGCGGACGAAATTCACCCGGATCGTAAGCCCCCCGGGCAAGCCCGGGGCTATGGGGGGCTATCGGCGCGAAAGGCGGCCGGAGCGGCCCGAGTGGCTTTCAAACCCGAGCAGCGCACCGAGAAAGAACAATCCACGGAACACCAGCGGCGCCACGACGGCCGAATAAAGTGCCGAGCTCAGCGCAATAAAACCGAATGGCACACCGGTCGGAATCAGGGAGTGTTTGTCGGCCGTCCACAGAAGCAGGTTACTTAAGATCATCCGCGAGAAGAGAAACAGGGTGATACCCAAAAATACAATCACCATCTGGCTGATGAAATTATTCCGGAACACATGGGCGCGAATTTTGGTAATACCGATGGCGATTAAACCTAAAATCACCATCTCCAGCCCAAGCAGTGACGAACTGGTGAGGTCGTAAACCAGGCCGCAGAGCAGGGCCGCGAGCAGGGCTGATTCCCTCTCGGCGTAAAGGCTGTAGAAGATGGCCAGCAGTGGGATATATTCAATATGAAAATACCCCTGAACATTGAGTTGCAGCAGATGAGCGGACTGCAGAGCAGCGGCGATGTAGAGCAGGGCGAAAAAAGTGAGCCAACGCATAATGGAGAGTATGCCGCCTCTGAGCCAAAGTGCAAAGCGACTCTACCCGCCACCGCCACCGTACCCCGGCATGGGTCTCGCTGAGGTGACGGGCGGTTTGATGACTCTCGGGCATCATTTGCCGCGGCCGTTGACCGACGCATGCACTCTCATCGGAAGGCCCAGCAGGCGGATAAACCCTATGGCGTCTTTGCCGTCATATTCGGCGCCCATGGTGAAACTCGCCAGATCGCGGCTATAAAGCGATTTGGGCGATGTGACCGAAGCGACGGTCGCCCGACCTTTGAAAAGCTTGACTTTCACCTCGCCGGTAACACTTTGGGTGGCGGTCTGCATGAAGCTGTCGAGCGCGATACGTAATGGGTGGAACCATTGGCCGTAGTAAACCAGCTCGGCGTACTTCAGGGCAAGTTGCTGCTTGTAGTGCATCAATTCCCGCTCCAGACAAAGCGATTCCAGCGCCCGGATGGCGGTGATCAGAATCGTGCCGCCGGGGGTTTCATAGGCGCCGCGGCTCTTCATGCCGACAAGACGATTTTCCACCAGATCCACCTGACCCACGGCGTGGCGACCGCCCAGCTCATTGAGTTTTTCGATGATTTTGTGCGGAGCCAGTTTGCGGCCATCGACGCTTACGGGCGTACCGGCTTCAAAGCCGACGCG
>DAHWIP010000316.1:0-1952 GCA_027344975.1 Phycisphaerae bacterium | reverse complement strand
GACGAGGGAAAGATGACACCCAGTCGGCAGGTAGTTGAAAACTACATGCCTCGGAAATGGTCGGCGATCTTACAGCAAAGCCGGCGACTGAATCTGCGCCGCCAATGGAAAATTGCATACTATCTGGCTGTACCCGTTACCCAGTTGCTTGGAGTTCTGGCGTCGGCATCGCAGGCCGTACTTATATTCGTCACGCTGCTTGTCATGCTGGTTAGTGGAGCACCAGGCATTGCCCATGTGACTCGAAGTTTTTTCTGGTCGGTGGTCCTTCTTTTTATCGTCATTCCGTGGCAATACGTTCTACCCGGCTTTCCCATCCCGGGCATACTCTATGGTTGGCACGAACTGATTCGCACGCTGGATTTATCGTTCCTGCCGGCGCCGGGTCATGGTATTCCTGCTGCTCAGCGGGCGCTGATTGTTGCACGATATGTCATGTGGCCAGTGGTGGGTCTGGTCGTGATGCTGGTAACCGCAGAGCGATTTCGAGCCGGAACGCGTCTGGCGATCGGCCATCCACTCCAATCGCTTCTGACCAAGAACCGGCCAAGCGACAAACCAACCGGTACCCATGATGCCCTGAAGGCGGAACTTCGGATTTGATCGCAAAAAGAATTTTGTAGTTTGGCACTCGGCTTTATTATGCTGCTGCCTCTGCTTGGTTTGATTTAAGATAACTGGAGATTGTGTTTGATGATTCATCGCGATTCGCCACCAAAATCCGAAATAAAAATAACTGCACTGGCTCAAGAGCAGGCTTCAGATCTTTGCAAGGCTGCAAGCCGTGTTTACAGCCAGAGTGAACTCGCCGAGCGAATCGCCATCGCCGCAGCACAAAATAGGCCGCTGCGTGTAAAACTCGGGATGGACCCGACGGCGCCCGATCTGCATCTGGGGCATGCGGTGGTGCTTCGAAAATTACGTCAGTTTCAGGATTTCGGGCATAAAGCCATATTGATTGTCGGTGATTTTACGGCCATGATCGGAGACCCGACCGGAAAAAAAAAGACGCGGCCGACGCTCAGCCGTGAACAGGTGGATGCTAACGCTGCAACTTACCTTCAGCAGGCGGGGAAAATACTTGACACCCGACCGGAACGCCTGGAAGTGCGGCGTAACAGCGAATGGCTGGCGAAAATGAGTTTTGCCGATGCCCTTCGGCTCGCTCAGCAAATGACGGTTGCTCGCATGCTGGAACGTGACACATTTGCCGAGCGGTACAAATCCGGTGAAGCGATTTACATTCATGAATTCATGTATCCCCTGATGCAGGGGGCCGATTCCGCCGCCATTGAGGCCGATATCGAACTCGGCGGTACGGATCAAACGTTTAATAACCTCGTCGGACGCGATCTGCAGGTTGCTCAGGGACAGTTGCCCCAGATCGTCATGGTTATGCCGATTCTCAACGGCACGGATGGTACGGCCAAAATGAGCAAGTCGCTGGGCAATTACATTGGAATCTGTGAATCGCCGCAGGAGCAGTTCGGCAAGGTGATGAGTATTCCCGACTCCCTCATGCGTGAATGGTTTGAACTGTGCACCGACCTGCCCACCCATGAAATTGCTCTCCTCTGTGACAGCACCCAAACCCATCCAAGGGCGGCGAAAGAACGTCTGGCCATAGAAATTGTGACCGGATATCACAGCGCGGAGGCGGCGGCGGCAGCGGTCGCCGATTTCAAACGGCGTTTCTCTGACGGTTTGCTGCCGGAGCATATTGAAGACGTACCGGTGAGTTCCGATCTCATCACGGACGGCAGAATTGGAATATTAAACCTGATCAAGAGCGCGGGGTTCGCGGCCTCTACCAGCGAAGCCCGGCGGCTGGTAGAGGGAGGTGGAGTTTTGCTTGCCGGTTGTAAAATAACGGATCCACGCCTGCAGGTAACACTTGCTGAAAAGCCGATTCTGCAGGTTGGCAAACGCCGGGTAGCCCGAATGATACCCCC
>DAHWIP010000315.1:0-2003 GCA_027344975.1 Phycisphaerae bacterium | reverse complement strand
TCTCTTGTTCGACTCTCACTTTTCTGGCCGGCCCGCCGGTTCGCCCGGCTCTTCCAAACCCGAACGGTTCGCGAATATTGCGGCGAATCGGGGGCACACAGCGCAAGCGGCGCCGCCAGCGTACTGCCCCATTCGAACATGTGAGAGGCGCCATGCGGCATCCGAGACATTGGAGCGTGGTCGCTTTTCACCGTTCCGGAGTGGGCTTACGCCCCTGGTCGGCGAGAAGATGCTGAAGATGAGCCAATTGCTTGGCGTTGGCGGACCCTTCAATTGCACGTACCGCGATTTCCTGGACCTGGGCGTACGCCTTTTCCGCCTGCCCCAGAACTTTCGTCAGGCGTTCGGCCTGCTCCGCGACCTGCTGTTCCAGCGAAGCGATCCGGGTGCTCTGCACGTTCTTCTGGCCCTCAAACTCCTGCTTTAACAATTGCTCGCGCGCAGCGGCCTCCTGTTGCAGGCGCGCTGTCGTCTCCTTAATTACTCTGGCGGTAACGGCCTCCAGTTCTTTCGGGAAGGCCTCCACTTTTTGCCGCAGTTCATTGGCCTGCTGTTCCTGTATCTTGATCGTCTGCTGACGCTGCGCGATATCCGCTTCCAATTTAGCTTTGCGTTCGTCCCACTCTTTTTGCGCCTTGGCCATCTGGTCCGCAAATTGATCTTTGGCCTGCTGCTGCTCGCGAGAGAAGCTGTACCGGTACTCCTCCCTTTCCCGATTGCGGCGTTTCTGCTCAGCCGCATCCCGCTCCTTTATTTCGGCTTCTCGCTGCCGTTTCTCCTGCTCCCAAGCCTCCCGGGTCTGCGTTATTTCGTGCTCGAGTTGCGCTCTGGAGGCGGTGATCTCCTGCTCCATTTTTTCACGCTCTCGCGCATGGGCGTCAATCAATGCGGTGAGCGTTGAAGCTGATCTCTGTATTTCATAAATATCCTTGAGTTCCTGATCTTTGGCTGTAATCGCCCGCTGAACCTGGGTGTAGCGAGCTACCTGTTCCTCAAGACGATCGGAGAGTTCCCCCAACAGACGTCCAATGCTGGATTTGAGTTCCCCGATCGACTGCACGACGCCGCGACTGGAAAGTTCCTCTGTCGCAGCGACGGCGTCTGTAATTGCCTTCGCGGTAACTTTCTGTTCGGGGGTGCCGGCAGCTTCGCGATGCTCGGTAACAGCCTTTTCGCTCTCCGCCAAGGTCTCCAGCATCTGCTGTCGGGCCGGACGTTTTTTTGTCGCAGTTTTTTCCGCCGTTTCGGCATCTCCGGATGAAATACGCAATCTCAACCAAGGGTGGTAAAGAATACGCCCGCCGGGCAGCCGATGCAATCGACGACGCCAATCCGCGAGCCGGTCACACCCTTGGCTCAACAGTCTGCTTTTCCTCGGGGGGGAACAAGTCTGGCGGCACAAGTGGCGGTGAAACACCCCGGAATGGTCGCATAACTGGCCGATGAGATTTTCTGCAGTTCCTCTCCCGCGAGGGGAATTCCAGTGTTCCATCCGCACGACGAAACTCGCCCTGCCCAGCGAGCGCCATCTCGTTCGACTTTTATCGCCCGCTCGGACTCCTGAATAACGCCGTATGCCGACACCCCTCGCACCTGCGGATCGATCGGGCCCAGACTGGATTGCTTCCCCATTAGGATTTCCCTGCATGAACAAGCTACGATCGTGCCCGCCGACATGGCGATCTGTGGCACCACTGGGGGTGTGCAGAATCATATCCGAGCCTTTTGAGTGATTGAGCCCATGCACGGCCCGCATGAAGCCGTTCGTGTCCTCATCGTTGATTTCAAGTCCAAAGAATCCCGGCTTGAAGAGCCAACCTGATATAGCAGGCTATGACATTTCTACCCGTGTGTTCGTGCAGCCGCTTCATATATATGGCGCGCACGAGGTCATAGCACTGTTGAGGAACCGAATGGGCGTTGATCTCGCCTTAGACTTCGCCCCAATTCGGCATTCAGGCGTCACCGGTGGACAGTCGACGACGTGTTAACCGTCAGAACCG
>DAHWIP010000314.1:0-2029 GCA_027344975.1 Phycisphaerae bacterium | reverse complement strand
CAGGAATATTGCAACAGGATCATAAGATTCACCGCAACTAAACCAGTATCTGCTCAAGACGCAAACCACCAGTTAGCCAATAGTTTACCGAGATGGGCAATTACCGTGCAGAGATGCTACCGGCTTGTTCGTCGGCATGATAGCTGGAACGAACCAAAGCGCCGGATTCCACAACGCCAAAGCCCATTTTCATACCAATCGTCTTGAAGTTGAGAAATTGTTCCGGCGTAATCCAGCGATCAATGGGAAGATGTTCGCGCGTCGGCTGGAGATATTGCCCCAGCGTGAGGATGTCTACATTCGCATTCCGCAGTTGCTGCATCGTGTCAACGATTTCGCTGTCCGTTTCGCCGATGCCGAGCATCATGCCCGTCTTGGTTAAAAACCCAGCCGCTTTGGCCCGCGACAGGAGTTCGACCGACCGGAGGAATTTTGCCTGCGGCCGAACACGATGGTACTGACTGGGGACGGTTTCGACATTGTGATTGAGAATATCCGGTTTGGCGTCGAGCACGGTCTGTAAATCCTGCCATCGGCCACAGAAATCCGGTATCAGAACTTCGATGGTGGTTTGCGGCGAGACGCGTCTGATTTCGCGGATCGTACGGGCCCACACGGCCGCCCCACCGTCCGGAAGTTCATCGCGATTCACCGACGTGATGACGATATGCCGCAGGCGCATGATGGCGGCGGCATCGGCAACGCGGCGTGGTTCATCGAGATCGAGCACCGGCGGCCGCCCGGTTTTAATATGGCAGAAGCCGCAGCTCCGCGTGCATACGTCGCCGAGGATCATGATCGTCGCCGTGCCGCGGCCCCAGCACTCACCCATGTTGGGACATTTAGCCGACTCGCACACCGTGTGGAGTTTATGCTCGTCGATCAGGGATCGGAGGCGCGTATATCCCGGTCCGGCGGGAAGTTTTACCTTCAGCCAGGAGGGTTTTCGCCCGGGTGCCATGAAGTCGGGCTTGGGCGACTCGGGCTCTACCGGGGCGAGCACCGGCAGTGTGTGTGAGGTTTTGATCACCATGCGACGATTACCTTCATACGGATAGCTCCCTGCTCAACGGCGTTTTACGCCACACCCGCCATGCCGGTTTCAATCGGCGAGCTGACATATTCGCGCGGATCGGTGATATGGCCGGTCAGGGCACTGGCGGCCACCGTCAATGGGCTGGCGAGAAACACCGAGGCCTGCGCGGATCCCATGCGGCCGGGAAAATTCCGGTTCGTGGTGCTGATGCACACTTCGGTCTTCTGCAGGCGGCCGAATGTATCCGGCGGGCCGCCGAGGCACGCGCTGCAGCCGCTGGGGCCGACGCGACAGCCGGCATCGATAAGTATTTCTTCAATACTTTTTTCACCCGGGCCCTTCAGTCGGCCGTGCAGATTCAACTGCTTCATATCCCGATGAACTTCGGTTGAGCCGGGGACGATGAACGTCGGCACCTTCACCTGCCGTCCATTGAGAATCGACGCGGCGAAAATCATGTCCGTGATCTTGCCGCCGGTGCAGCTTCCCACATACGCCTGATCGATCTTCACATCGCGGCAATTGCGGGCGGTATCTTTGTTATCGGGAGAGTGCGGCTTGGCGACCAGCGGCTCCATCGCGGCAAGGTTCCATTCCTGCTCGTAGCAGAATTTGGCGTCCGGGTCATCGCGGAAGACATCGTAATCGTGAATGCGGCTGCGAGCCCGCACGTAGCGAAGCGTCTTATCATCCACATCGCAGACGCCGTTTTTGCCGCCGGCCTCGATGGCCATATTGGTGAGCGTCATACGGTCTTCCAGGGTAAGGGAACTGATTCCCTCGCCCGCAAAGTACATCGTCTTGTAGGTTGCACCTGAGACGCTGATATCCCCGATCACCGCCAGGATCAGATCCTTGGCCGTGACGCCCGGCTGCAGAGCCCCGTTGACGTTGATGGCGAGTGTGCGCGGCTTGCGCTGCAGCAGGCACTGAGTGGCGAAGACGTGCCCGACCTCGGTGGTGCCGATGCCGAACGCGAGCGCACCGAGCGCG
>DAHWIP010000313.1:0-2080 GCA_027344975.1 Phycisphaerae bacterium | reverse complement strand
TGCTCGTTGGCAGTTAACAGTCGGCGGAGCTCTTCCGGTGTGATGTGGGCGATGATGCTGATATGGGCATCCGTGGCCCGCATCGGGTTTCCCCTGGTCATCGTCTGCAGCCGCCCGCCGTCCCACGCCTGCCGGACGATGGTCGAGAGGGTGTTGCCGTCGCGGCCCATCCGCTGCATCGGGGCGGCCAGTTCGGTTTCGATCACCAGCAGCCGCTTGTCCTGCACCCCCGCATCGATCATCTGATCGGCCTGAATCTGCGGATCACGAACCGTATCAATCAACCCCTCGCCGCTGGATAAACCGGTCGCCTGGCAACGATCCGCCCACGCCTCATCGATCAATCGGATGGGCAGCAGGGCCCCTTCCAGCGATGTGCCCTTTCGGCCCGCGTTGGTCGCCCCGATCAGACACCCAAATAAATTCAGATAATGCTTGGTGGCCCCGATATGAAAATGGGCTCTGCGCCCGGCCGCATTGCCAAACGCAATGAGAAACTGCAGCAGCGTCGCAGCGGGATCGGCCTCGGTGTGGGGATCGACCAATCGCACCCATTCACCCGCCACGCCGTAGTAGGCTGCGGAATGCATCACCGGCCGTCGCTTTTCCTCTTTAACAGCCCGCTCCGACACCTGTGATTCCGCATCCAAGGTCGCCAGTACGCTTTCCCGTGTTGCGCCGGATTGCAATCCGATAAGTGCATTGCGGAGTGCGATGGAAAGCCGGCGCCGCTCGCAGAGTTCAGCGACGGTTTTAGCGTAGGTGATGGCGTTGGCGGCGGATGGAAGGGAGTTGAGGGCTTCGGTAAGGTAGGCATGGGCGTCATCGAGGCGGGGATATCCGCTCTCGCGGAGCCGGGCCGAGACCGTGTAAATGTCTATCGGGTCGCCAGCACTTTGAAGTGCCAGCATCGCGCCGTAGACGGCCTGGGGCAGGAGCCCGAAAAAAGCGCCGGGCGTGGGCAGAATCTCAGCCACATCGCTGAAGCATTCCGGGTCAATCAGGATCGATGCGATCACATTACGCTCGCCAGCCTCATCGTGCGGCAAGGGGAGTGCGACGTCTCGGACTTCCGGCTGCCTGGCGATACCACGCGGATGGGATGACAAAATCATGTTCTTACCTCGATTCTCTGGCCGCGGGGTCGGGTATGAGGCCTGCTGCACGTTTCCTCAAATCCGGGCGGTTTACCCACCGGGACGCGATCCCCGGCTGTTCCCGCTCTGGCCATACACCGCCCCCACGGCTTTAGGCTGTAGTAGTCTGCTATGCCTACAAATGAGCAAAAGTTTCGCACTTCGGTGGTAAAAACCGCATTCCCGTGCAATCAGGGCCAAAAGTTTCCACCCCGAATCCCGTGGGGATGGGCGGATTCGCTGAGAGGTGACAAGAATCGATACCGCTATATCATGTGCCTATAGCTGGTTTGCCACCAATATTTAGTGTTGTGTGGCAACGTAAGAGGGAATCCGGTGCGAATCCGGAACTGCCCCGCAGCGGTAAACAGGAACGAACGCCGTCCGGTGGCCCTTTAGCCCCGACACTGTTCCACCCCATGGAACGGGAAGTGACGGCAAGTAGGAAAATGGGTTGCTCTTACCAGCGCCCTTCAGCCTGTGAGTCCGAAGACCTGCCGGCGACCGTCCCTGATCGGGGCGGCTTTTTACCAGAACCTCGCGGGAAGGTTTCGGACTAAATTGCCTGAGTTTTGTGCCCAACTTTTTGTGCTGGGCTTTTCCCTCGGGCATTTTCAGCGCCAAACCCATCCGCAGGTCTGCTTCGCTCGCGGGAGCGATGGTCGATGTCTGCATATGCAATCGGCGCGGGTTGTTTTTGCCCGCGCAGCTGATCTGCATGTCCGTGCGCTCGTCTGCCATCTCCCCGAAGCATGAAATCAACGCCTGTTCCATCGACCTCGGCGGCCGATGGGTGGCGGTTTGAAAGGGGGTTCGCGATGGTGGATGCAATGAGCCGGATGTCGGTGCGGAAACGCGACGGTCGGGTGGTGAAATTTGACGCACAGCGGATCGTGCAGGCGATTCGCGCCGCGTTCAATTCTGAATTGGGCCGGCAGGACGGT
>DAHWIP010000312.1:0-2118 GCA_027344975.1 Phycisphaerae bacterium | reverse complement strand
TATCCCGCTGGGCGGGCGGTTTTATTGTGTCATGCCCGCGCCAATAGCAACGGGAGAAACGCGATTTGTATAGCACCGGCAATATAGTCTCGTTGCATTTGAGGCCGGACAGTAGAAGCAGAAAGGATAGACCAAAATGTCGCAACCGCCGATGAGGATCAGCAAACCCGTGAATCGACTCGTCACGGAAAATCCGAAAATTGGAATTCGCCCCACCATCGACGGCCGTCGGGACGGGGTGCGTGAATCACTTGAAAAACAGACGATGGCCATGGCACGCAGCGTCGCGGCTCTGCTGACCCAGCATCTGCGCCATGCGGACGGCACTCCGGTGGAGTGCGTGATCGCCGAGAGCACCATCGGTGGAATTGCGGAAGCGGCCCGTTGTGAGCAGCAGTTTACCGTTGCGGGGGTCGGGGTGAGTATCACCGTCACTCCCTGCTGGTGTTACGGGTCCGAGACGATGGATATGAACCCTCTTCTGCCCAAGGCCGTGTGGGGATTTAACGGCACTCAGCGACCGGGGGCCGTATACCTTGCAGCACTGGGCGCCGGCCACAGTCAGAAGGGGCTGCCGATATTTAATATCTATGGCCGCGATGTGCAGGAACCCGACGATACGACCATCCCCGCCGATGTTCAGCGAAAACTCCTCGATTTTGCCGCCGCTGGGCTCTCGGCTGCGTCAATGCGGGGCAGGTCCTACTGCGCCATCGGGGGCGTATCGATGGGAATCGCCGGCTCGGCCGTGGATGAGGCCTTTTTCAACGCTTATCTCGGCATGCGGGTAATGAGCGTGGATATGGTGGAACTCTCTCGCCGCATTGAACGGGACATTCTTGATGCGGGAGAATTTGACCGGGCCATGAAATGGGTCGAGGAACATTGCCGGATGGGGCTCGACGCCAACGCCGCTTCCCGAAGGCGCAGCCGGGCACAGAAAAATCGCGAACTCCAGTGGGCGGTAAAAATGACATTGATTGTTCGCGATCTGATGATCGGAAATCCGCAGCTTACCAAACTCGGCTTCGCTGAAGAGGCCATGGGGCACAACGCCATCGCCGCCGGATTCCGGGGCCAGCGGCAATGGACCCATCATTACCCCAACGGAGATTTTCTCGAATCCATCCTCAATTCATCTTTCGACTGGAACGGCATACGGCAGCCTTTTATCGTCGCCACCGAAAATGATTCCCTCAACGGCGCCGTCATGCTGATGGGGCATCTTCTCACCGGTTCGGCGCAGATATTCGCCGATGTCCGTACCTACTGGAGCCCCGAGGCCGTTCACCGCGTAACCGGCCATCAACTCGACGGTGTGGCTCAGGGCGGCATCCTGCACCTGATCAACAGCGGCTCCGCTGCGCTTGACGGTACCGGCTGCGCCGCAATCGGCGAAACACCCATGATAAAACCATGGTGGGAAATGACGCGTCGCGATGCAGCCGCTTGTCTGGCCGCTGCCGAGTGGTGCCCGGCGATTTATGAATATTTCAGGGGCGGTGGATTCTCACTCCGCTACCGCACCCGTGGCGGTATGCCGGTGACAGCCTCCCGCATCAACCTGATTCGTGGCTTGGGCCCGGCTTTGCAGATCGCCGAAGGGTACACCGTCGATCTTCCGCCGGAGGTGCACCATACCCTCGATCAGCGTACCAACCCCACCTGGCCCACCACCTGGTTCGCACCCCGCTGCACCGGGCGTGGGGCATTTACTGATGTCTACACGGTGATGAACAGTTGGGGCGCCAATCACTGCAATCTGACCTATGGACACATCGGCGATCGGCTTATCACACTCGCTTCCATGCTGCGGATCCCGGTGTATATGCACAACGTCCCGCCGGAAAAAATCTTCCGTCCCGGAGCGTGGCTGGCATTCGGCGCTGATGAACCGCAGGCTGCGGATATCGCCGCATGTCGCAATTTTGGGCCGCTTTACGGTATGTATTGATCGGTTGTCGGGATTTCAAACAGGGTTCAAGCCGTGGAAACTCTGTATCCGCATACCCCATCAACGCGCCGAACCGCCGAGTTGCATCAGGTCTGAGTTTGGCGGAAGATACCGTCTGAGTTTGCCCTCTCGCGCGGATTCGGGAGGGAATACTGGTGTTATGG
>DAHWIP010000311.1:0-2119 GCA_027344975.1 Phycisphaerae bacterium | reverse complement strand
AGCAGGACACAGGTGATGCGGCCCATGGTTTCGTTGTACATTTTGCCCGTGAATTTCGGCCACCAGTAATGCAGACCACCGATGAAGGCGATCATGGTGCCTCCGAACATCACATAGTGGAAGTGCCCAACGACGAAGTAGGTATCGTGAAGCACGACGTCCTCAGCGATACAGCCGAGCACCACGCCGGTCAAGCCGCCGACGGTAAAGAGAATGATAAACGACAGGGCATAGAGCATAGGCGTATCGAGTACAATAGCCCCTTTATACATCGTGGCGAGCCAATTAAACACCTTAACCGCCGACGGTACCGCGACGAGGAAGGTCAGGATGCTGAAGATCGTATCGAGTTCCGCGGACTGGCCGTTGACGAACATATGATGGCACCAGACTAGGAAGCCGATGAGCGCAATGGCCAGCGAACTAAAGGCGATAAATTCGTAGCCGAAGATGTGCTTGCGGCTGAATGTGGGAACAATTTCGCTGATAATGGCCATCGCAGGCAGAATCATGATGTAGACGGCGGGGTGGGAATAGAACCAGAAGAAATCCTGAAAGAGCACGGGGCTGCCACCCAGCGCGGAGTTGAAAAAGCCGATGTGCATGGTGCGTTCAAGGATCAGCAGGAGCAGGGTAACACCGACCACCGGCGTCGCCGCAACCTGAATGATGGACGTCGCATAAATTCCCCAGAGGAACAGGGGCATACGGAACCATGTCATCCCCGGTGGCCGCATCTTGTGGATCGTGACGATGAAATTAATGCCGGTGAAGATGGAGCTGAAACCGATGAGAAATATGCCGCCGACCATGAAGCAGACGTACGTTTCAGTTTGAATGCTGAACGGTGTGTAGAACGTCCAACCGGTATCCACCGCCCCAGCAATGGTCGAAATGATGGCCATGATGGCGCCGCCCACATACAGATAAAAGCTCATCAGATTCAGGCGGGGAAATGCCACATCTTTTGCGCCCAGGAGGAGAGGGATCACAATGTTACCCAATCCGGCAACAATAATCGGGATCAGCACCATGAACACCATGATGATGCCGTGGAGGGTGAAGACCTGGTTATAGTGCTTGTAGGCCGCGAAGCTCGACATATGCTTGGTGGCATGGAAAATCAGGCCTTTGGGCACCAGCAATTGCGTGCGGATAACCTCCGCGAGCATACCGCCGATGAAGAAGGCGGTCAGCGTGGCAATCAGATACATGACGCCGATCCGTTTGTGGTCCAGCGTCAGCAGCCACGACTTAATACTTTTATCACAATTGAGGTAGTTTAATTTTGGTTTACCGGGCATATCTACAGCGGTCATAGAAACAACTCCATATCGGGCATCATCTTGTGCCCTATTATAGCCACAGGGCATAGGCTGAAAAATTCACGTTATCGATTATTTTGATATCCGTCCCATCATTTCCTTATGTCTACCATCAGCCAACGCTCATTTTGTCGGCGGCTCGGTTGAAGCCGACGCCTTATCGCTCAGCGAGTTGATGTACCAGATGAGCGAATCGAGTTTTTTCTTATTCTTGGCCCCCGCCAGTGCAGTCGTATAGCTGGGCATAATCGGTTGAAAACCCGCCACGACCTTTTTACCGGGGTACAGGATCATAAACCGGAGATACTTATAATCCGCCAGCACCGTTTTTCCGGACGTGAGTTTGACGGGGTATCCTGCCAGGTTCTTCCATGTCGGCCCAACGCCCGCATTGCCATTGACGGTGTGACAGCCGATACACCCCATTGAGGCATAGAGTTTTTTGCCCTCGGCGATCATCGGAAGTGCGGCGGCCGGCAGTTTCACAGCCGCTGTCGTTGTCGGCGCGGAGGGCGCCGCCGATGCCTGTTTGGATGCGCCCGAAGTTGATGCCTTGCTGGGCATGTCCGGTACCGGGGGGCGACTTGCCTTATTTGCGTGCACGCTGAGCGAATTGATGAACCAGATCAACGCGTCCAGCTTACGATGCTTTTTATGGGCTGCCCCACCAAAATCGGTGTAGTAATTCGGCATGACATTGTTGAATCCCGCCACCATTCTGCGGCCCGGATAGAGAATCGCCTGACGCAGGTAGGCGTAATCGGCCGTCGCAGTCCCGCTGACCAATTTCACCT
>DAHWIP010000310.1:0-2259 GCA_027344975.1 Phycisphaerae bacterium | reverse complement strand
GTGCCGCTGTTTCCGTAAGCAATATCGACATAGATAAACTCCTTTCACAAACCATGGGAATTATAGCATTTCCCGTTTGAAAGTGAAATTCAACGAATCCATCGACGAGTTGGCAAGGATTTCGGCGATACCCGCCCGATAAAACGAGATTGACGCCGATCAACTCCGGGACACTCCGCCGGGGAGGTTAAACCGTGCTGCGGATTCAGGGATTCCTTGCAGCCGTTGGTCCCGCGTCTTGGCTCCAAATCGGTTTGATCTGAGCAAATGACGTGAGAATGATTCCACTCTCGTCCATCACTTTGCGCACCTCCGGGGCGCAGAGTGCTTCAACTTCTGCTGGACGGAGGTCGCAATACTCGCTGTTTAATGCCAGGTCCAGTCCCGGGTGGACGCCAAATTCCGTTATGCCGACGGGAATCCGCTCAATAGCGCGGATCAAATTGGCGGAAGAGACGAAATCAGGCCGCGGCGCGAGATTTTCGTCCGCACCGAAAAACGCCCCACAATATTGCACCGCCGGATGGCACGATCGCAGAACGACGCCCAATTCAGCGGCCACAGAGCGAAATACCGGAAGGATTTCAGCATTCATATGAATATGCTGATGGGAATCAAGATGCGTGGGTGGACGGCCCATCCATTCTGTGAACATGTTCAGTTGTCGGCGCAGTTCTGTTTGAACTGAAGCGGCATCCCGGATATCCACCGCCGCATGGACAGATCGCCACTGGTTGCGGGCGAAATTCCACTCGCCAAGTTCCACATGGAGGCCCACGCTTAAACAAGGATTGTCTGCAGCAGACTCTGCGGCTTGACGGGCAGCGGGCCGGAGAACCATGAGGCTGGTACTGGTAACCACGCCATGACGGTGTGCACGAAGAATGCCTTGATTGGTTCCCATGCTGATTCCGTAATCATCGGCGTTGACGATCAGGTAACGGAGGGAAGGTTGCAGGTTGGTGTGCATCCGATGGCATCCATTATTTTTCTCAGGACTTTTTCGGCGTCCAGATATTCTTCGGCTATTTCACGCGCCGCCCGGCAGTGGCCATCATAATCGGACTCAATGGCATCAAGCGCGGCAAGAATATCATCCATGGCGGAAAAAGCAAAGAGCCCACGCCCTGTCGGCAGGCTTACGCCGAACGCGGTGTCCTGATTGATCACCGGTCGTCCGGCCGCCAAATAGCAGGCACTGCGATCACTGAACCATCCACTCCGCAGACGGATGTTCTGATCTTTGGCAACGGAAAATTCGCCGCGCGCGGAGCGAATAAAGTCGCGGTAGCGGTTCATATCCGCAGAAATGTGCACCGGATTGGAGAGGTGCCAGCCATGAGCGAGAAGCCGCGCGGCGGAGGCTGGATCAGGGTTGGAGGCGAGTTCGAAACCGAGCGGTCTGGCACGGGGCAGGTCCATGAATTTTTCAAATTCCCGATCTTTTGACCAGTAATAAATATCACCATTAAATTCAATATCCTTGCCTTTGTTTTTCCAGGTGGCGATGGTGTTGTAACGATTCCCGGCGGATGGTGGAAGGGGTTGCCAGAGATCGAGCACAACAGGTTGGCGGGTTGGATGCCACTGGAAATGCTCAACGGGCAAGCCGCAATCGGGCTGCCCCAGATTCTCGCCGAAGGAGAAATGATGGGTATGCTGTTGCAGGGTGCGGATGACGCTTTGAACACCCTTATGAACCTGAATCTGCGATTCGACTGGGTCGGTTTCCAGATAGACCCTCACCGGCACGCGCAGATGCTCTTCATAAAGTTCCTGGGCGCCAGTTACGTTGAGAAGTATATCGGCGCTGGCGTAAAGCTCCTTAAGCTGCGATGGGGTCAGGCCGTAGCAGTCCCCATGCTCGTAGCGGCCACGAAACGCCCATCGATTTTGAAATCCGTGCGCGTGCAGAATGGGGGCGACGCGGTCGATATTGCTTTGGGCATCGGGTGTTGAATCGCCAAGTTGCGGGCTGTACGGCCAGCGGGCGGAGTCTTCAACGTAATAGGGGTCGTATCCCAGCTTGCGCAGGCCGATGAGATAATGCAGGAACTGAAATGTCACTCCCGCCAGCGGGTACCAGAAAAGAATTCCGCTGACGATAACCCGAGGTTTGGTATTTTCTGCCATGAAATCACCTCTCATTGCCAAGGGTCCGGATAATCCGGGCCGGATTTCCCGCCGCCAGGGTATTCGGCGGGATGTCGGTGTCTACGACCGATCGGGCGCCTATGACGCTGCCGGCGCCGATCCGCA
>DAHWIP010000030.1:0-11770 GCA_027344975.1 Phycisphaerae bacterium | reverse complement strand
AAGTGACTCGATGAAACGTTCCTGCTCAAAGATAATTTCCCCGGAGGAGTCAAATAGGGTCGAACCCCCATCGAAGACGAGTTCATCCTGCCCACCCACCATATTGACGTACACGAGGGCGACCGAGGCGTCCTGGGCCCTGACGCATGATGTCATCACTCCGCAGACCATTATTGATTGCCGCGGCTATCTCTTCCCGGGCCATCCCAATATTTTCCGCTGCTGGTCTTATCCCTACGGCCACGGCCCGATTGATGTGGTGCACGCCATTGAAGAATCATGTGATGTGTATTTCTACACGGTAGGCATGACACTGGGGTTTGACCGGGTGGTGCATGTTTACCGCGATTACGGCCTGGGCTCACTTACGGGTATTGGTCTGCCGGATGAATCTCGCGGGATGCTGCCAACACCCCGCCCCGGGACTGAGACGCAGACCGAGCGAATCAATTCCATCTTCATGGGGATCGGGCAGGGACCGATGGCCGTAACTCCGCTGCAGATGGCCAACGCATTTACTGCGATGCTGCGCGGCGGAGTCTGGATGCCACCGATATTAATTCGTGGCATTCCTCATCCCAAACCGCGCCGCTTTTATCTCAATCCATCGGCACTGGCGACCGTCCACCGGGGAATGTATCTGGTCACCCACGGCGCCCAGGGAACCGCACCGGTGGTGGGCCAAAGCGGGCTGGATGCGTCGGGCAAAACGGGTACGGCCCAGACACGCGAAATTAAAAAGATCGACGGTAAAATGAAGGTCATCAAGGGGGACGACGGATGGTTCGTCGGCTTTGCCCCCTCCGATAATCCACGCTACGTTGTAGTTGGAATGGTGGAAATGGGGGGCGAAGGGGGCGCCACAGCGGCCCCCATTGTCCGGAAATGTATGCTGGACATGCAGGCTCTCGGGTATCTGCCTCGGATGAATCATTAATGAAGCGGGAAAAACGCGAAAGCATCATCGCCCCGCCGCTGGCCGGTACAGCTTCCGCAGAGGGCTCCGGCCAGGAACACCCCCCGACATTATTACAGAAGGTCTACACCCAAGTTGTCCCCAAACTCATCGCCAGCCGCGTGGCGTGGCTCATGCTGCTCACCATCCTTGTCCTCTGTTCCGCCAGTCTCATTGCCGTGCATATCTGCGGACGTGGACTCCTCTGGCGACAGGAGATACACATTCTCATCGGGCTTGCCGCCCTGCTTCTGGCGATGGTGCCCAAACCGCGGCAGATTGTTTCATGGGCCCCCGCCGTTTATGCCTTCACCATGCTGCTGCTGGTTGCCGTGCGATTTGCCCCCGCCATCAAAGGGAGTCATCGGTGGTTTATTCTGCCCGGCGGATTTGATATTCAGCCGAGCGAACTGGCCAAAATCGGTTTTGTTCTGGTCATTTCATGGTACATTCGCCACGGCCGCGATATGCAGAAACTCAGCTCCCTGGTGGTTCCCTTTCTGCTCATGGCCGTTCCGATGGGGCTCATCGTCATTGAGCCGGACCTGGGCACGGCGTTGATGTTTCCCGTCGTACTCTACGCCATGCTGATCAGCGCCGGGGCCCGCCTGCGCCATCTGGTGGCCATTGCATTGGTCGCGCTGGCCGTCGCACCCGGCTGCTACCCCTTCCTGCACCATTATCAGCAGCAGCGCATCATTTCCATGTTCACGTTCCACAAACCGACCGCCCGACAACTCAACGGCAATCTTTATCAGAAGCAGCAGAGCGAGATTGCCGAAGGCAGCGGCGGCCTGACCGGCCAGGGGATCGACGGCACCACCGCTATCCGCCACGGATTTCTGCCGGAGGCATCCAACGATTTTATTTTTGCCGTGGTCGCCAGCCAATTCGGGCTTGTCGGCAGTCTGGTGATCATCGCGCTCTACATCATTTTCTTTGCAGCATGTCTGGAAATCGCCGACAACAGTGGCGACATCATGGGCCGTGTTATGGTAGTCGGCCTGAGCACCATGATCATTACGCAGGCCACCATCAATATCGGCATGACCACCGGTATTATTCCCGTGGTCGGCATCACCCTGCCGTTCATGTCCTACGGCGGCAGTGCGATGGTGGCTGACATGCTGGCCACAGCACTGATTCTGAATGTGGCCCTGCGCGACCGCCGCCTTGTCCTCGCTCCCCGGTCGGAATAACACCATCACACGCCCGCCCGCGGACGCCGAACCAACCCATCACAGACGTCCGCATCTCATATTGGCCGATTATCGGCGGCATGAGTGGTGAATTCCAAATGTTTTTTTCTTGACGTTCGGGAGATCAGAGCTTAATGTAACGGCTCAATTGAAGCGGCGATGCCACGGATCGGCCTCTCGGTCGCATGCAGGATGCGAAATTGCCGATTCTTGATGCTGCTTGATGGACAACATGTTTTGCGGATCGGTTGCCGCCATACGCCTTGCACGGGGGTCCGTCCGCGCCCGGCATGACGAGTGCGGCGACCAGAATTCCGGAAGCAACCGGGAGGATACGGTGATGCGGGGGAACTCTCATTTACGGAGATACGTCATGGTGATTCAAAAAGATGCCTGCAGAGTCCGGCGAAGCATTCCATCCGCTCTGGCGGCCGCCGCCGTTGCGCTGAGCGTGGGTGCGGCGACTTGGACTGCCGCTCCCGCCGGAGCTGATAACCTCATGGCACAATATTATCTCCCCAGCACCAACACGGGCTCACCCCATGAGTTTACCGGCCGGGCGATATTCACCTATCTCACCAGTTCCGCGCAGGGGAATCTGCAGGTGGAATTGATCAACGACTCATCGCCCGATTCGGTCAATGATCTTATCAGCGGCATTGCATTTGGCATTTCAGCCCCCGGCACCGGGGCGCTGTCTTCGACACCCCACGGCCCCGACGCCGCACCCGGGGATACCGCCGATCCATATGCCTGGAGCATGGCCTCCGACAATCAGACCGATCTGACGCAACTCACGGGCCTTGCCCCACTGCAGACCAGCACCATTTCCGCGGGAATCACAGCCGATCTGCCGTTTGCTTGGACCATCAGCGAGAGCGGCGGACAATATTCGCTTATGGCCAGCGGAGCACAGGGCGATCTGCTGGGGCCGGCGGGGAATTCAATTAATTATCAATATTTTAGCAATCCATCGTCCATCTCGGCGTCCGATCCGATCCTGGCCGGGCCGGTATTTTTCGATTTCACGGTTCCCGATCTGCAAAGCACGGATTCCATTACCGGTGTCACGTTCGGTTACGGAACAGGCGGGAACTCGATCGCGGGCAATCCGGCTGCCGTTCCGGCACCGGAACCGACGGCAGGACTTGCATTAGGATTGGGCTTGGGCGGTCTTTTAGTTCTAAGGCGTTATAAAATCAGGGGTTAGGTGCACAATATGTTACAGAGGGATCGTAGGCGAGGATAGTTATCTGTCGCTTGGCGACATCGAAATTCAGCAAAAAATTGAAATTTTTCTTGCATTGAGCACCTGAGCGCACTATACTTAATCCGGTGACTATTGTCGGCAAGGCCCGAATGACGGGTAACGACAGAGTCACCAGTGAGAGCAAGGATTTGCCACGACGTAAAATTGCGATAAGCCGGTAGGGAAATTGGCGTTCGCGCTTTTTGATCGCACTGGTGGGTTTGCCAACTGCGCGGCCCCGGGGCGTTGGCAAAAACCACCTCAAAGCATCCGTGGCACTCACTTCTGATGATTCGTGCAGTTTAAGTGGAACTGCCCCTTTTTCTCGGTGGGCGTTAGCCTGCCGGAGCGGCAGTGTGTGTGCGGCATATGCCGCCGAGATTTTTTGGAGATATTTTATGAGCAGGAACACCCAAGTTAACCGTTCCAAAGGCGCCGGTCGCTGGTTGTTGGCTGCGGCAGCGGTTGCCGGACTATCCGTTGCCGCCGTAGGCCAGAACGCCCAAGCGACGACGACCACGCTGGGATCCTTCGCACTGAACGGATACAACGGCGGCGACGGAACAACCACCAACGCCCTCAATGCGAGGGTCATCTTCAGCTATGTGACCGGGAGCAGCAATGGGAATCTCGACGTGACGATTGAGAACAACTCCATGCCGCTTTCAGATGGCGAGCTCATTCGCAATATTGACTTCCAGATTGGCGGAATCGCGCCGAGCAGCTCCGCAGCTTACTTGCCTAATGGCGCCACAGAGCTTACGGACAGCGGCAACGGAACTTACTCGGTCGCAACCATCGCCCCCGGCCCAAGCACGAATCTGCGTGACGACTGGGCGCTAACAACCGGCTCCAGCAGTTCCGGAAGCTATTTCAACCTCACCTCGGAGCACACGCAAACGGGCAAGCCAACCGACTTCGTCGGGCCGTCGATCCTGACGGGAAGCAGCCCGTATTCTAACTACGCTGACGGCAACGCGAGCGTCCAGAACAGCTCACCGATCATCGCCGGGCCCGTCACCTTCCAAGTGGAAATAAGCGGCCTGACGGCGAATTCCTCCATCAGCAACGTCCTTGTCGGCTACGGCACGAGTGGCGGCATTACCGGCCCACTGCCATCCTCATCCACCCCCACTCCGGAACCGAGCGTGCTGGCATTCCTGGGTATGGGAGCGATCGGCTCGCTGATGGTCATGCGAAAGCGACGCTGAAGGCGACGCCTTCCGCCGAGGCGGCTTGATTAAAATTTCGAATCTCCCCCAAGGCGGCGGCAGTAATGCCGCCGTCCTTTTTTGCCATCGTCACCGGAATCGGGCCCTGCCTGCGATCCATTAACCCCAGATATGAGAGTGAGGCATATGGGGCGGCCAGCATCATCATCCCGGCAGTGATGGACGGCCATTGACTTACCCCAGGAGTTCGATCTCCTGCAGGCACAGGTGATAACCGCTCCCCGGCGGGAACGATGCAATGCGCACCCGCGTGAAATCAGCACTGTAGCAAAGCCACGCCTTACGTCCATCGGATGAGATAAATTTACTGGGAATATTGAGAAAATATCCCTGTTCACCGAAGTGACGCATGTACGTAACAAGCTTCCACGGCCCCCACGGATGCGCCGACTCAAGGACGATCGTGTTAAACTTTCGTGTGGAAGGCCAACCATCAGCTATGCACAGGATGTATTTCCCGAGGCCGGGAATATAAGTCATCGCACTGTTCCCAAGGTGATTTTGCCACTCCAGCATCGGTTTTATCTGCGAAAAATGCTTTGACCATACCGGCCTGTTTCGGTGATCGTAACCGGCGAAAAACTCGTACTCAGCCGGATTATTAATGGTCTCCGGTGTTGGTTTGACACGCGCCAGATAAACCGCATCACCGCTGAGCCAACTCACCGCTCCAAGCCGTGGGTGAGGAATTCCGGGTGCGCGGCCATGGCCAACCATGTAAGCCATGCCGTCCGGTGAGTGCTCCATATTCCTGCCAAAATCCACCACGTGCAAAACGCTGAATTTCGGCAGCGGCAAGCCCGGAATACGCTCGCACAATGCGGACCCGGGAACATTTCCAAGCCACTGATTGACGGG
This sequence comes from Phycisphaerae bacterium, assembly GCA_027344975.1. Classification (GTDB taxonomy): domain Bacteria; phylum Planctomycetota; class Phycisphaerae; order WQYP01; family WQYP01; genus JAJZGD01. The sequence goes on along the minus strand of DAHWIP010000030.1, from coordinate 6,277 downwards.
CAATTTCCAGCGTGTCGCAGCGATTTTTTTCAGGGCGGGGCCGCAGTTTCCAACTTCTTCGGGAAACAGGGGGCTCCAAGGTGTATGCGGGCACGGTGTCCACGTCTTGCCGAAATCACGTGAATACTGAAATCCGACAAATGGCCCAAGCCATGCCCAGTTGCAACTTACCCCATGTTCCGTCCGCCAACCTTCATCACAACAATAGGTGCCCGTGTACCAGACGCCGTTATAGACCAGGTTGGCACATGGATATCGGCCCCCATACGGCATCGCCGACGCCTTGGATATTCCCAACGCTTCAACAGTCAGGTGCATGGGGTCATCGCCATCAATACGAGCGAGGCCGGTATCCGCCCGGATCCCCATGCCGCAGTTTACGTGAATAGATCCTTTGCCCGGCCGCGGGGCGTTGCCGTCCGCAAATTGACTGTATAGGTGCCCATCTGAGGCCCATGACGGATACCAGGTATCCGCATTGGCGTACTGTTGATGACGCCCGGTGAATCGAAAGCCTGTCACTGTTGTAGACGGGGCAAAAGGGCACCCTTCCGGCGGCTGCGAAGGCCATACACCGGGATATTTAATATTCGCTATATTGCCGCGGGCAATATCCCACGGCACACCGGCGGCTGCCAGTGCAACACCTGCTTTGAGAAACGTGCGGCGAGTGGTCATGGCATTACCTCCAATAAATGTCAGTCAGAATTTTGAATTCATTTGTGGGATGCATGGGCAAATCCTGCCAAAATCGATACCATCCGAATGGGCGGGCAACGACGTGTCTTGTCACCAACCCATTTCACATATTCGAATCTTAGTTTCGGTTCCCGTCAAATACAAGCCACATTCATTTCCGAAATTATTGATCACAGATGGATAAAGGGAATCAAACCCTCATATTCCCCCGTTCATCTGCGTTTACCAAAACTGAGACAACGGCTGATCGAATCAGATTTCATCTGACAGCATGGGCGGATCGCCCGACATAGGAGGCGATTTTGACGTGATCAGGTTAGATTATGCGTAGATGATCTGGGCAATTATCATTTATGTATTCGTATCCTTGTTGCAGGCGGGTACCCGAGCTCAGGTTTTTCATCACTGGCCCCCCGTCATTGTGGTCATGCTCACAGGACTTGTTGCTGTCTTCCTCATGGCGCGTAAGGCGGCTGGTCGGGCGTGTCGAAAATTGAATGCGAATCTCGCCAAAGCCAGCTCGATACGCACCCGCCTGACGAGGCGATTGGCCCTGCTGCAGTTCGGCGTGCTCGCCGGACTCTACTACAGCGTCCGCCACCTGGGGTTCGGCTACCTGCTGGAGTATCACTCGGCGCTTGCGAAGACGCCCAGCCTGATTCCATTTCTATACGCCGGAATCATCATCTTGGCAATGTTTTTAATACAACTCGGTGTCTATCGATTTGCAACCGCGTGGCGGCACCTGCGAGACACGGACCGGCTGGCCATGGGTAAACCGGTGTATCCGTGGCCGCCGGCATGGCAATACGCACTTGATATGGTTCGGGTAACGGCGGGGCTGGTCATCTCGCTGCTCATCTTTGCGACCGTGATGTCATGGTGCTACCAAAACGTGCCGCGATGGCTGCCGAACGTCTATTTTCTCCAGCGCCATGCCGACACATGCCTATCCATCGTGTTGATACCCGTTTTCTGGAGCATCTATCCCTTCATGCTGGTAAGGATTATGAAGACCCATCGATTGCAGGACGGGCCGCTCCGACAGCGACTGCTGGCAGCAGCTCGACGGCATCACATCGGCATCACGGATATTCGTATTATCCAAACCCATCATCGGATCGCCAACGCCGCCTGGATCGGCACCGTGATCCCCCCACGTTACATTCTCCTGACCGATCTGATCGTCGACGACTTTACCCCCGATCAGGTGGAAGATGTATTTGCGCACGAACTGGGTCATGGCCACCATCGCCATGCCACGTGGTATCTGCTTCTGCTGCTCACCGGCATTCTGGCGCTTCGCATCATGGTGCGGGGTTCAGAGGGGAATGATGGATGGTTTGGTCATTTTGCGTCGTTGGCGTTTCCCATGATCCTATTTGCGATGATCATGATATTCGGAAAATTCAGCCGCCTTTCGGAATTTCAGGCCGATTGGTTTGCCGCACGACATTGGGCCGCTCGATCAGAAGAGACTCAGCCTGCGGGCGGACTTCCCGGTCGAAGCGTATTGCTGCAGCCGTCGCGTGAGGCGATGGTTGATGGCGCGGCTCTTGGAGCCGAGGCCCTGCGAACTCTGGCGGATCGAAACCTGATGCGGACGGACCGGACATTTCTGACCCATCCCAGCATTGATGATCGTATTGTCCATCTCTATGCGCTGAGTTTTTCGCCGCGTACGCAGAAATGTATGAGCCGCGCGGCGTGGCGGTGGCGGTGGCGGTGGTTCATATCCATATCGCTGGCGACCACCCTGGCTCTGATGGTGTACCTCACGCTGCGACGCTGAATAAATTAATGATGTGTCGAGAGCAGGATAACGGCATGATGAATGCGCTGCATGTTGCAGATCGGGGTGATGTTCAGACTCCAGCGCAGTGCTGTTCGATGAGATGCGGAGACCGAGGTGACCGTTCCCAGCGTGATGCCGTCGATCACCCCGGGCCAGTCGGTATCGCTGAGTACCACAAGGTCGCCCTTCCGGGGCCGGACGCTGCCGATGGATTGATCCAGTTCGCAGTGCATCGATCCCAGTCCGGTCCCCACAACGAGACAATCCCGGCTTACGACGCTTTCCACGCCGTTGGTGATCCGGACAATGCGGGCCGTCTCCTTCATGGCCGGTGAGGTCAGCAGGGTGACGCTGGAGGTCTGCGGCCCGACGGAGCTGATTTTTCCAACCAGGGAAAGATGCGCCAGAACCGGATCGCCGGCGGCCAGCTGCCGATCCACGACATACCCGCGGTCCACCCACATCATATCGGTTCCGGCGGAGGAAAAGCCGTCAACGTTGGCGGCCATGAGGGTACCGGGCTGAATGCCGGGGAAGCTGCTCTCCAGCAGGTGGGTCTGATGGAGCAGGCTCTGGAGCACCTCGATGCGAGTGCGGAGCAATGTAATGATTTTATCATAATGCGAGATGAGGCGCTGTGCGCGGCCATCGTGCGGATGTCCCGCCGAGAGCACGGAAATGAGCATGGATTGGGCACGGGTCAGCGTCCATGAGACGGGTTCCATGAGAACCTGCAGCACGGCGGCGGCGGTATTGCGCGGCGGCCGGACGAAACCCGGGCGGCGAGCCGAGATCAGGGCCGATATGATGGCAACGGTAAAGAGCAGCCAGAATGAACGCCGGGGAGTAAATTTCATCGGGGCCTCATGACGCTTCCAGTTGAAACGCCCGTCAGGATTCTTCCGCATCGCTGTGCACAGCGACACTGTCCTTCCAGCTCTCCAGATTCTCCAGAAATACGCTGGTACCGCGGGCCACGCAGGTGAGCGGATCTTCGGCAATCCGCACCGGCAGCCCGGTCGCCTGATGAATCACTTTATCGATGCCGCGCAGCAGACTGCCGCCGCCGGCGAGCATAATGCCGGTCTCCACCAGATCGGCGGCCAGCTCGGGTTCGGCCCGCTCGAGCGTATGGGTGATGGCGTCAATGATTTTACCGATCGGTTCCTGCAGCGCCTCACGAATTTCTTCGCTGGTGACCACGCATTTACGAGGCAAGCCGGAAATCATGTCGCGACCGCGGACCTCCATGGTCACCTCGGGGCCGACCGCCGCGGCGGAGCCGATATCAATTTTGATGCGTTCAGCGAATTGTTCTCCCACCATCAGGTTGTAGGTTTTCTTCATGTGGTTCACAATCGCTTCGTCGAAATTATCACCTGCGGTGCGAATAGATTCCGAAACGGCCATGTCCGCGAGGCTGATGATCGCCACTTCTGTTGTGCCGCCTCCGATGTCCACGATCATATTGCCCGTTGCTTCGGTGATGGGCAGGCCGGCCCCGATGGCCGCCGCCATCGGCTCTTCAACCAGATAAACCTTGCGTGCCTCCGCCTGAAGCGCAGACTGAAATACCGCCTGTTTTTCAACAGCCGTGATGCCCGAGGGGATGGCAATCAGAACGCGCGGCCGAACCAGAGTCCGGCGTCCGTGCACGCGGCGGATGAAATAGGTCAGCATGGCCTCGGTAATTTCAAAATCACTGATCACACCGTCCTTCAGGGGCCGAATGGCGGTGATGGATCCGGGCGTCTTGCCGAGCATTTCCTTGGCCATCAGGCCTACGGCATTACCGTTGTTCAAAACAATATTGGTGCCTTTTCGAACCGCCACCACAGACGGCTCATTGAGAACGATACCCTGCCCGCGCACGCACACCAGTGTGTTGCATGTGCCGAGGTCGATCCCCATGTCGAGGGAGAACCATCCAAGAAATGAATCAAAAAACACGCTAGAGCGCTCCTCTGGTCAGAGGTTGCCGATGTGATGCATCAGTCAATCGCATCGGCAGGGCGAAACCCTCCGTGGTAACCCCAACGAGGGCTCCCGTGTCAGTAGTGTAAGTGAAGTTGCGCGATATAGATACCTGATAACCCGCCCTTCGCTGCACGTTCAAGTTACCCGCCGTCGAATCTCTATTCAATAACCCGCCCCGGCGGACCATCGTCATCTCGGCTGAGCATAACGTGACATTTCGCACGCTGAATCAGAATCCAATCAATACCCGATACTGCAGCAGCATCCAGACCAGCGCCACCGCCGTTGCCAGAAATCCGATAAACGCCAAAGCCGTGTACACATTGATTGGTTTATCATAACGCCGAACTGGTTGACCGACTCGAGACATAACTGACTACCTCAGACTCATGATCGACAGGATAAAAATTCCGCATTTGACCCGCGACAGAACCGCCGACCGTGATCACATCCCCGGTCCGCTCATCACCATATCCGCTTTGGCTACCGTTTCGCCCGGCGCCTGGAGCGTGACAATGCCCACCGAGTGTGTCGCATCAGATTTCTGTACCAGTACGTCGGCGATGTACTTCTGGCCGCGATAAACGGTAAGCCGAGTTCCCTGATTGACACCATCTTTGCTGCCCAGGTTGCAACTGACGTACATCTTGCCGTTGTATTCGGCTACTTTGGTGATTGCGCCGTTGACGGTTACGGGTGTCGGCACGCCCTTGAGAACCGCAGCGCTGCTCGCCATGGTATTTGATGGAGACTTTGCCGCTTCCATGGCCACGCTCAGGTGGTGGTTGAGTTTCGCCACACTTTCCTGCAGAACCTGAATGGTCTGTCGGGCTACATTCCTCTCATTGGTCAGTTCAGTCACTCGACGGGAGAGTTGCGCGTTCTGATTGATCAGTGTCAACTGTTCCGGGCGGAGCTTGTTGATCTGTGCGGTCTGATCCGCCACCTGCGTGTTGAGTGAATTGACGGTGTTGGTCAACAGCGAAACGTTGGTGCTCTTGGCGGCGTTGCTGGCCTGCAATTCGGCAATCTGTGTCTGAGCATCCGCCAATTTGCCCTGCAGTGATACGACCTGCGAATTCAGATGCCGTTGGGCCGATGAAGCTGACTCCTGTGCCGTCGCAAGTTCATTACTGAGATTGCTGCTCATAAGCTTTTCTTTGGCCAGAGCCGCATAGGCCGCGATCGCAGATCGTTGAGTTGATACTATTTCGTTCCGGTAGTTGGTCTGCTTGCTGACAAAAACCACCACCAGAACAGATAAAGCAAGCGCCAGTACAAGCTGGAGCACAACGAAGATTCTGGTTACTGTATTCAAGGACGTCTCCTCAATGGCACAATCCACACCACCGAAATCAACCACCCGCTTATAGCTGCGTGCTCGCCGGACCCCCCAAACTTGACTCATGATCAAGGGGTCTGGTCTCTTCCCCACGTGGCAAGTTAAATCGTGGCGGCCCGGCTGTCAAGGATACCGGGAAACTGGCCGGGAGGCCAAGTTCGGCATATAACACTTCGGGACGATTCACTCCTGCCTCATGGTCGGCTTGAATCGGGCATCGATGGGGTCGCGACACCATCGACGGACAGAAGACCATCCCCGGCGGAGGGGGAGCGATGAGCGAATGGCCTCGGCGCCTCAGGTGGGATACCGCTGCCCGGTTAGGTCCTTTGACCCAGCCGGCTCAATAGCTGCACGAGAGGTTGTGTTGTTTAAAATTTCTGACATCCCGCGACGCATCGTATCGCTGCAACTCCGGGTCCAGCAGAAACTGTCGCGCTGGGGCATCAGCGGAAAACGAATCC
>DAHWIP010000309.1:0-2265 GCA_027344975.1 Phycisphaerae bacterium | reverse complement strand
GTCGCACAAAGCGGTCACTATATCCCTGAAACCGTCTTCTGCATGTTTCAAGCCATGTTTGCGATGATTACCCCGGCGGTTATTGCCGGTTCCATTGTGGAGCGGATGAAATTCAGCTCCTTCCTGCTATTCGTCCTCCTCTGGACCACTTTCGTCTACGACCCGCTGGTGCACTGGGTGTGGGGCGGAGGATGGCTGGATCAATTGCATGTGGCGGATTTTGCCGGGGGTACGGTTGTCGAAATTGCCTCCGGTGTCGGCGGCCTGATGCTTTCGCTCCTGATCGGCCGCAGAAATGGGTATCCCAATCAGGTGCTGCAGCCGAGTTCCCTCGCGCTGACTTTGCTGGGCGCGGGCATTCTCTGGTTCGGCTGGTACGGTTTTAATGCTGGCTCCGCAGGGGCGGCTGACGGACTTGCGGGTATCGCGTTTCTGAATACCACCGTGGCGGCGGCGGCGTCCGGTTTCGCATGGAACATGGCGGAATACATTCACCACCGCCGCATGAGCACCCTCGGACTCGCATCGGGTATTGTCGCCGGGCTGGTGGCCATTACCCCCGCCTGCGGATTTGTCGCCATCTGGGCATCCCCCATCATCGGCATCCTCGCCGGCGCCGTCTGTTATCTCGCCGTGCAGATTAAAGCCCGCCTCGGCTATGATGACTCGCTCGATGCCTTTGGCGTGCACGGTGTCGGAGGATTTCTCGGTATGTTGCTGACCGGGCTCTTCGCCGTTGCCGCCGTGAACGGTGTGCGCGGACTGCTGCAGGGAGATGTGCATCAATTTCTCATTCAGCTTCTGGCAGCGGTGAGCACGGTGGTGTTTGTTGCCGTTGGTACACTGATCGTCGGTTGGATCGTCAAAGCCACCATCGGCCTCCGCGTACCGGAGGTGGTGGAGGTGGAAGGATTGGATCTGGGCATCCATGGCGAAGCGGCGTGGGATATCGGAGCGCTGCCGGAAACAGCGATCGTGGTGCCCGCCAATTCCTGATCGGGTTTATCGGCTGCGGCGGTTGTCGGCCGAAATTTAGTATTTTCCGGGCCGTCCATTTGTCGCCCCGGACAGGACAAGAATGGAGAATGTCCATGAAGTTGATTGTCGCCATTATTCAGCCGTTCCGGCTCGAGGCCGTCAAGCAGGCTCTAAGCAGCGTCGAGGTATTCCGCCTTACCGTCAGCGATGTGCAGGGCTACGGCCGGCAGAAGGGGCATACCGAATACTTTCGCGGCCAGGCGATGCAGGTCAATCTGATTCGCAAAGTTCGTCTGGAAATTGCCGTCAATGAGGCGTTCGTCCAACCCACCATCGAGGCGATTAAAACCGGCGCCCGCAGCGGACCGGGCGGCAAGGGCCAGGTGGGCGACGGAAAGATATTTGTGCTTCCGCTGGAAAATGTCATACGGATCAGCGACGGCACCGAGGGTGGCGAAGCCATTTAACCTGCCGCCGGGCGTATCGATCCGATTCGCAACTGCCTGATCTTGCACGTTGATCCCGCTCTTTCAACAGGCATGGGTTCAGCGCAATCGGGGACCAGAAGACACTCGCAACAATCTCAGCAACCCGACTCGCGGGCGGAGACTCTCTTTGCGCCCAAAGTCATCAATGTGTGGTGGCATAGACCAGAATGTTCGCCCCCAATTCCAGGGCCGAGTGCGTGCTGTACGCTTTGGCGTATGGATTGGGCAGATCCTCCCATCCATTGGAAAGGGAGATGCGGCTGTAGATGACCGCCGGCGTTCCATCGAGCATGATCGCCTGGAGCACCGGGCTGTGGAGGTCCGGATTAGCCGCCGCCACCACCGGTGAATAGTTGACCTGCTGCAGATTGAACAGATCGTGATAGATCGGGCTTGACTGCGGCAGCATGTGCATCTTATGGTGCGGCAATACCAGCGCGATTTCCTTGTGGAAGGCCTGATCAAACGCCCCGGCCCCCATCGCGTCATCCACCAGCAACACCCCGCCGGCATGGAGATAATTATGCAGGTTCTGCACCTGCTGCGGCGTCCAGGAAAAATTCCGCAGGCCGGTCATATACAGGATTGGATACTGTCCGATCTTGGCACTGTCCAAGGTGACTTTCACGCGCTTGAACTGCACACTGAGCGTCGTTTTCTGGTCGATGAATTTCAGGATACTGATCCCAGTCAGATTTCCCTTCTGTTGAAAATTGGAAAAAACGATTCGGGAGATTCCCTCTTGCCCACACCATCAATGGTTTTTGTGGGTGATCCAAAGCAATCCATTTATCACTTC
>DAHWIP010000308.1:0-2287 GCA_027344975.1 Phycisphaerae bacterium | reverse complement strand
CCTCAAGCGATTTGCCACCGGCCATGTGCCGATTCACGAGTCCGCTGATGATGGCCGGGGCGGGACAGTCTACGTAAATGCGGAGTTGGAAAAATTCCGGCATCCGCTCATACGGAGGCACATCGAGAAAGAGGTAATTTCCTTCGACGATGACGATATTGTCGGACTTCTTGATTCTGATCGCCTGCGGAACGACCCGATGGGTGGTGCGATCATAGTCGGGCCAATCAAGCTGGGCGGAATTGTCGTTTGCCAGCATGAGGTGTTCGCGCAGGGACTGCGCGTCGAAGGTTGCTGGGATCCCTTTGCACTCCGCCATGCTGATCGAGGTTCCGTCTTCAAACCGAATTCGGCGGCTGGCTAAGATATCCTGGGGCAGGTGGAAGCCGTCCATGGGCACGGCCCGCCCCCGTGCGCCGGGCAGAAATCCCTTGGCGGCGAGCCACTCCAGTTGCGCCGCAAAATAGGTTTTGCCTGCGGCGGGTGGCCCCGCAATACCGATCACGAGTCGCTCTGGAAATTGAAGCATGTAGTCGTGAATGCGTGAGAGCATCGGTCGCCAGATATCACTCCACTCCGATGAGCGAATGTGCATGTTGGCCACGCGACCGCTGACCTTGATCTCCACGTCCTTGTTAAGGAACCAGGGGAATGGATCAATCGATTCAATCATGACCAAAAACCCGCCATCAACATACACTCACCCATCGGCCCGTACCCAACATCATGCCCGATACGCCGCGTAGAAAGCACCTATCGAATCCGTGTGCCACCCAAATGTCAGTTCACCCGCTCACCTCAACACCGCGATCCAAAAGCGATCGAGAGTTGCCCAAGGCGTACGCCTGCAAACAATATGATATACGCCTGCCACGAATATCGGCCCATGATACCACTTTCATGACATTCATTTCCGCAGCCGTCTTTTCGGACGCGGCCCGACGGAGCACGAATCGCGTTAGCGGACTTCATTGCCGGAGACAAGTGAACCCCGGCACACGAAGATGTGGAGCATTTCGAGCCGGTCAGGCATTGGGCCAGAGGGGGCGTCGAAACAGGAGCGCATCAACCGAAATAATCCCCGGGCCCGCCAGCACCACCATGGCGGAAAGCGTCAGCAGCGCCTGTTCCAGTTCGGTGCCCGTCACACCGGCCCCGCAGCGGACATAAATCGCAACGAGCATGTCAATCACCAGTGCCAGCGCCCAAAACCGCGACAAAAACCCGGGCAGCAGGGCCATTCCGCCGATGCACTCGGCAATGGCCGCCGTGTAGGCCCAGGCCGGCGTCGGCAGAAGCGGCAGATGCATCATCCCGATGAACTTTTCAAAGCCGGACATCCCGGGGCCCCCGAACCAGCCGAAAAGCTTCTGCCCCCCATGATAAATAAACGTTGCCGCCAGCATGATCCTCACCAGCAGTAAACCGATGCTTGCCGAAAATGGAACCTTGACCATACGTGCGTCTCCAAATGCCCGGCGCTGCGCAAACCTTGGTGAACCCTCGCGGCCTTTCATCCCGAGCCCGGGCCGGCGGCCGACCAACGGGGCGGCGCTTCCAATATTTTATCCGGCATGTTAGAAGATTCCCATGGCGACACCGGTTGAAACTGTGAATTGGACAGTCGGCAAACTGCTGGCGTGGACGACGGATTATTTTTCGCGGCATGAGATGGATGAACCGCGGCTCTCGGCAGAACTGCTCCTCGCACATGCCTTGGGTTGCAGCCGGATGGCGCTGTATACCGGTTATGAACAGACACCTCCGGCGGCGCAGGTTGAAATGTTTCGGTCGCTGGTGAAACGTCGGAAAGATCATGAACCGGTGGCCTATCTCACGGGCAAAGCGTGGTTTTATTCGATGGAACTCTGTGTGTCTGCCGACGTGCTGATACCCCGCCCCGACACCGAAACTCTCGTCGAGCAGGCCATTACCGCTCTGCGCAGCGGTTCATCGCCCCAGCCGCGGGTGCTGGACCTGTGCACCGGCAGCGGTTGTGCCGCTTTGGCGATTGCCAAAAACTGCCCGACGGCGCAAATTGTGGCGACCGACATCAGCCCCGCTGCCGTAGCCGTCGCACAGGCCAATGCGCTGCAAGTCGGCCTTTCCGAACGCGTGGTATTCCGGCAGGGAGATCTCTTTGGCGCCCTGCTTGCCGAGGCCGGGATCAATATCGCGACCTTCCATCTCGGCCGCGCCAGCGCCGGCGGCGATGCGATCTGCCTGGTTTCGGTCGATGAGGATGTCCCGGAGCCGGTTCTGGACGCGGTGCGCCGGCTGCCGCTGG
>DAHWIP010000307.1:0-2323 GCA_027344975.1 Phycisphaerae bacterium | reverse complement strand
CCTGAAAATCCAAACAACAGATCAGAATCTACACGCCCCAAAAATCCCCGCCAGATGCACTTCGTCGGACGTTTACCGATGAGCGGGAAGGGCGCGTACATTGACCCGGTAACCGGCCAACAGCGGATTTTGATCCATCCCGGCGAAGAACCGCCAGCGGCCCACGTAAATGACCCATCCGGCGGGCGGCTTGATATCAATGGGAATCCAGTGCCAAGGACTTCGCCGGCAGCGCATCTGCCGTTGGGGGGCCAGCGATGACCTCCCTCAAGGAATTACATGATGCCGTTTTAATTGGCCTCGAGGTCGGCTGGGAAAGCGCGGAATTGCAGTTTACCTTTGGTGTCTTTGACGCGAGCACCGGAGGGGAAAAGCCCGTTAAATTATTAGCTCGGGGGTTCTCGTCTCTGAGGTGCCCTAGAAACCAACCGTGGGGGCCTAGCGTTTTCGTAAATGAGGTACGGCAAGAAAAGTCGGATAAGGGAATACTGTTGGCGATTGAGATGCAGTGCGGCGATGTGATTGAGGCGAATGTCGCAGATGTCGTTCTTGAGTAGCCAGACGGCCCGTTTAGGCGCCCGGCGCGGGCCCCCACGCCGGGCGGATTATGATCTGCCAACTGGGGCCACAAGGGGCTGGCCGATGGGCCGCCGCGGCGAGAGGTTTACGCTGCCGGAGCGGCAGGCGTATTGGCCGCCGTTTTTTTCCAACCCCGCGTCGCGGCAACTTTTCCGCATCTCCCCGGCGCGTTATGATCCCAATGGTAATTCCATTTTGGGGCCGATATGGTCGCAATAAATAAAATTCCGTTGCCGGAAAACACCGGTGAAGGGTGCGGTGGTGTGACCGGCGCTTGCCCGTACAGCCGCGTCCACCGCCGCAATGCCGATAACCGAGCACCGACAAATCGCAACCATCGCCGCGCCGTGATCCTCGGCCGCTGGATGGAGCAGGACCCGGCCCAGTACATCAATGGTGCCAATACGTATCAGTTCGTCGATGCCTCGCCGGTGGGGAATGTGGATGCGGAGGGGCTGGCGACCTCCGGCGGGTGGGTGCCGGAGACCGATATTGGCGGCACGACCTACTGGATGAACACCCAGACGGGTGCGATAAGCTACAGCTATCCCACCGGCCAGATGGCCCCGGTTGGACCAACGCCGCAGATAACGGGCATGAACGGGTGGGCGCCTTACACTACCGTTGGCGGCGAAAGCTATTGGATCAACCCGTCAACCGGGGGCGTAACGGGCACGTTCCCGCCGATCCGCTTCAAGCAAGTCCGGACCCTTAGCGTGCCCCTCTATAAATACGGCGGCCCAGCTGGGAAAAACGGCGAAACGTGCCCGAGCGGCGGCCAGCCCCTTGTGAGGGTCTACAGGGCAACCCAGGAGTACCGCTACGAGATCGTGAGGCCGGGGATCGGCAGGGCGGTCGGGCAGCTGCTACAAAATGGAGCCGCGCCCGTTGGTGCCGCTGGTGTTGCCATGGGTACCGTCGGCGCGCTGGCCGACGTGACGGGGGTCGGGCTGCCCGAGGGCGTGAGCCTTGACAGCGCCGCCTATCTGACGGGAGTGGCTGCAGGTGCGATGTATTTGGGCGGCCAATATTTGGCCAACGACTCCGGCCCGGCCGTCACCTACACGCCATGGAAGCCGATCTGGCATTTCTGGAAGCTGGAGAGCGCAGGTTAGGAAAACGGCGCCGGAGCGCCCCCAGACAGAACCGCCGATCACACGTAGGAGGACTCCATGAACGAGGAAAACGGCCACTCCACCAATGCAAAATTGGAGGGCGCTAAACAAGGCAGAAGGTTGGCCCTCGCGAGGGCGGAGGAAGTATTGATGGCAATTGTGTCGTGTTGTATGGTGTTAGTATTGGTGGCGCGTGTCGCTGCGGCGGCGCTGTCGCGCTCCATTCCACACCGGTCTTGGCTGCCACTGTTCGCGAACATGCATTGCTTCCTATTCTTCGTGATCTACTCCGTCTCTTTAGCGGAATCCGCCAGGTACAGGAGGATCCTCGCCGAACGCGGGGTCGACCTGCGACGGCGGCCGCTTGTTTGGTGGCGGCTCGTGGTGGGCGCCCTGCTGCTTGCGGCGGCTTGCTGGATACTCATCGCCCCGTATTCGCGCTGAATCCCTGCCGGTTCGACGCTGGGGACGACCACTCGCAACGCTGTGGATGGAAGCAACCAGGCGGCAACTTCCGCGCACTACGCCGGCGTGTTATGATTTTGGCGTCGGTTCCATTTTGAGGCCGTGTGATGGTCGCGATCGAAGGAAAATCAATGCAGACGGCGGACAACGGGGCGAGGCTCTAC
>DAHWIP010000306.1:0-2329 GCA_027344975.1 Phycisphaerae bacterium | reverse complement strand
CGCGCAGAGCGGCCAGGTCCGCTGGATCGTTGAAAACCGGAACCAGCACCCCGGCGTTGCAGACATAAAAGTTGGCATAGCTGGCCGGCAGGCGCTGGCCGTCAAAATAAACCGGCTGAGGCATAGGCAGTTTGATGACTTTCAGTGGGCGCCCGTCAAGATCGGTCATAGCAGAGAGCAACTCATAATTTTTCTTCAAACGACGGAAGTTTTCGTCGCGGGTATTTTCTTCGTAACAAGCCAATACCGTTCCCGGCGCAACGAACCGGGCGGTATCATCAATGTGGCCGTGTGTATCATCGCCGGCGATACCACTTTCCAGCCATAGGACCTTCCGAGCCCCGAGATAGCGGGCGAAGATATCCTCCATCTGCTTCTTGGTGATGCCGGGGTTTCGGGCTTGAACTTTGGATAAGAGACATTCCCGTGTGGTGAGGAGCAAGCCGCGTCCGTCCACGTCAATGCTTCCCCCTTCCAGGACCAGACGCCGCAGCACACCGCCGGCGTGAATGACGGGCTCGAGACAAGGCGTTTTAGCTACCTGTGACATCAGGTGCGGGACTTTGGCATCGCGATGGTAGTTACTGTATTTGGCCCAACCATTGAATTTCCAACTCAGGGCAACCAGTCCCCGCCCGCCCTGCGGTCGGGTAAATATCGCGCCTGAGTCGCGCGTCCAGATACGATCGGTCGAGAGGCGGTGAAAGCGCACCTGTGAAAGATTTACTCCGGAGAGTTTTAATATCTGTCGTGCCCGACGCCGCTCCGCGTCCGATCCGATGATGATGTGCACCCATTCCACTTCCGCCAGGTGGCGAACGATGTCGGCGAACACCCATGGGATCGGTTCAAATTTTCCCGGCCAATCGGCCTGATTGTGCGGCCACGCCAGCCAGGTTGCGGTATGCGGTTCCCATTCGGCGGGCATAATGCCTGAGTATGGGTCGGCCGCAACAGCAGTTTGCTTTTTTCTGACGTTTTTTTCCATACGAAGCTAATCCACCAGCCGACGGGTTATCTGATCATACATGTCAATACGACGGTCGCGAAGGAAAGGCCAGTTGCGGCGAACGATTTCCTGCAGGCCGGTATCAACGGTTGCGATGAGTATTTCCTCCGCATCGTGCCCCCCTTTCGCCAACCATCGACCAAACGGATCGCAGATGAATGAATGGCCAAAAAATTCAATGCCGCCGTCGGCAGGCCCCTCATGGCCGATGCGGTTGGCGGCGGCCACATAGACTCCGTTGGCAATGGCGTGCGAGCGCTGGATGGTCTGCCAGGCGTCAACCTGCGCATGGCCAAATTCCTCTTTTTCACGCGGATGCCAGCCGATGGCGGTGGGATAAAAAATCACCTCGGCTCCGCGCAGCGCGGTCAGCCGGGCTCCTTCGGGGAACCACTGATCCCAGCAGATCAATACACCGATGCGGCCGAAGCGGGTGTTGAACGTCTTGAACCCGAGATCGCCGGGCGTGAAGTAATATTTTTCGTAGTAGAGCGGGTCATCGGGAATGTGCATCTTGCGGTAGATGCCTGAGAGGCTGCCGTCGGCATCAATCACCGCCGCAGTATTGTGATAGACACCGGGTTGTCGCCGTTCAAAGAGCGATGCGATGACCACCACACCCAATTCCCGAGCAAGCGGCATGAGTTTATCCGTTGTCGGGCCGGGAATCGGTTCTGCAAGATCGAAGATCTCGGGATCCTCCCGCTGGCAGAAGTAATCGCTGCAGAAAAGTTCCTGCGTACAAATCACCTTGGCCCCCCGCCGCGCCGCTTCGGTTATCCGCATGGCTATCTTGTCGCGATTCGCCGAGGCGCTTGATTCTGAACGCATCTGAATGACGGCTATGTCATATTTCATAATTCAATCTCATCGTTGAGTTTCTCCATCAATCCGGACCTTGCGTCCGAACCGGTCGAGCGGGATTATAGCGGGCATCGCCTCCGTCGGCGCGGCGTTGTGTGAGCACTTTTCATATCCCTTCGTGCCGCCTGATCCTGGATGCAGACTTGAATCGGGTCTTCTGGTCCTGCCGCGGACCGGAGCCTGATCGACCATCACGTGATCGCTTCAAGTGCCGCAAGCATTTCGCCGGCAGCATGGTCGTCACCGACGCGTCGGGCAGCGGCAATACCGGCCCGGTACATCTCACCGGCTCCGGCGCGCTGGTCCATCTGCTCAAGCGTGCGACCACACATGAAGTAGGCGGCGGCGTAGTCTGGGTGTTCCTGGATCAGGAGCTTGAAACGTTCCACCGCCTGAGTCGATTGGCCGAGGCGGGCGTATTCCATGGCCACGGCATATTGAATGAATGCATCATGC
>DAHWIP010000305.1:0-2382 GCA_027344975.1 Phycisphaerae bacterium | reverse complement strand
AGATTATCTAATACAAGAAAATTTGGCTTAAATAATTCACCATTATTATTTAAATTACTAAACATACTTTTATTATCTATACCAATTATTTGCTGATTAGAAATTGCAACATTATGCACAGATACAGAATCATCTGCTCAGACCGTGACAGGCCCCGTGCTATGAGTTGCTTGAAATCTCGACGGAAGATTTCGTCGAGAGGGGATGGAGCCGTTTTATCTGCAAGAATGTCCACCTCGTGAACATCCCGCGATCCGTCTGATTCGAAATATTTGCGTGATAAACTGACCTGCGAAACCGCATTGGAGTCCTTGAGCATCTTATCCAGCTCATCCTTCGGAACCCCCATGTGGGCCGAGAGTTCCTCGTGGGTCGGTGGACGACCCAGTTTCATCTCCAGTTGGCGGGTGGCCTGATCCACCTTGCTCGATCGGCTCCGAACCAGGCGGGGAACCCAGTCCATATTCCGCAGTTCATCGAGGATGGCGCCGCGGATACGCGGTGCACAATACGTTTCAAACTTGACACCACGTGCCGGATCAAATGATTCAATGGCGTCCTTGAGGCCGAACGTCCCGGCTTGAATCAGGTCATCCAATTCCACTTCGTCCGGCAACTTCGCGTAAATACGCTCAGCGTTGTATTTGGCCAGCGGAAGATATTCCATCATCAATAAGTTACGAAGTGCATCGGTAGGCTTCGCCTTGAAGCTGATCCAGACTTCGTTGATGTCCTGCGCAACCGCAGTCGTGGTGGTTCGAGTTTTAGCCATGCGGGTCACTCCTTGACCATAACCTTGCGGGCCGCTCTACACATTGGCGTCCCAAATCTACCGCCTCTCACCTCCGGCGAAAAACCATCCATGCAATCCGCCTTTGTGCGATCCGACCTGCCATAAAAGATTATACGCCATCGGCAGCACGAGGTGAATAAACATTTTTCGAGGTTGGAGCGAGCTCAATGGGCGCCCGATCAAAATCCATTTACCTCGGGCACATTCGACTGATATGTCGATGTCACACGCCAGCATATCGACTCCGTTCGACAGCCCGGCCTGGGCTTAAGTCCTGATCAAAAACAGCCACGCATTTTCATCAGCCCCTGACACCGCATCCTCACTGATCTTTTCATATTCGCCGGAGGCCGATCTATTTCAAACTCCGTCCAACTAGGTAAAAATTTGCTGCAGCGAGATGCGCTACGATAAAAACGCCGCTGATCATCTGGATAAGTTTACCCTTTCAAAACAAATTCGCAAGTGCATATACATCGTGCATCGCAAACTCTGATTTGGTCGGCACGCTATCGCCAGGATATGTTGGAATTTTATCGTGGTATCATCGCCTCCAGCGGGCGCCTGTCCGCTGGGGCGAAATCAATCCATTCACGGCTAAGCCTGACGCATCTTACGGCCGTGGGCCGGGAGAGCCCGAGAGGTGCGAGCGGCTCGCCGAGCCCGCCCAGGACAGGACACTAAACAAGCGTTACAATTTGAACCTAGAAGTTAAAGTATGGCGTCGAAAATATTAAATTTTCAAGGAGTACCCTATGGCGGAAAAAACCATCACGGTCACGTCACCAAAACTCAATGATGGAGAACCAAAACAAAAATCACCCGAGGCGAAAGGAATTTCACGCCGTTCGGTGCTTGCCGCCGGAGCAGCCGCCGTTCTGGTTCGCAAGCGCGGTCGCACACCGCATCGAACCGCTTTGATGCAATGGGCGGATGAAAAGGGACCTGATTATGGTATCTCGGCGGACGCCATCCGGAAGGCCCGCCGCCGTGCCGCCGAATTGGTATCCAAGATGACCGTTGCCGAAAAAATCAGTCAGCTTGGATACATGGCCCCGGCCATTCCGCGTATCGGCTTACCCGCCTACGACTATTACTCCGGCGAAGCCCTTCACGGTCTTGTGACCGGCCCACCGGTCACCGCCTTCCCGCTTCCTCTCGCCCTGGCAAACGCTTGGAATCCTGATCTCCAATACCGAATTTACACGGCGGTTTCAGATGAAGCTCGCGGCTATCACAAAAAATACAATCGCGGTCTGGCCTATTATTCACCCCAGACCCTCAACATGGCCCGCGATCCGCGATGGGGCCGCATCGAAGAGACACTCGGTGAAGACCCGTTGCTGGTCTCGACCCTCGCTGTGCAGGTGATCCGTGGCATTCAGGGGCCGAGCAGAAAATACCTCAAAATGACGGCGTGCATCAAGCATTTTATCTGCAATGGTACGGATGATGACCGCCATTATATTTCCGAAACTGTAGATCCGCGCAGCTTCTGGGAATATTACACACGGGCCTTTGAGGCGTGTGTGCGGGAAGGTAAATCCTTTACGCTTATGTCTTCCTACAACGCCGTCAATGGAATTCCA
>DAHWIP010000304.1:0-2395 GCA_027344975.1 Phycisphaerae bacterium | reverse complement strand
AACTCCATCTGTTCCATGATTTCGACATTACGAATCGCACCTACATGTACTTCAACTGGAAAGTCCTCTATCCCTTCGGTTACGGGCTGAGCTACACCACCTGGCACTACAGCAATCTGAAACTCAGTTCGCACCGCCTCACGGCCAGTCGATCCATGAAAGTTTCCGTGGATGTGGCCAACACCGGCAACGTGGATGGGGATGAAATTGTCCAGTGTTACATCACACCGCCGCAGGTGCCCGGCATCAAACGCCCAAACAAGCAACTCGTTGCCTTCAAGCGTGTGCATATCCCCGCCGGCAAAAAGGTGAAGGTGGAATTTGATCTGCCTCGTACCCAGCAGGCGTTTTACTACTGGGACGAGTCGCGCCGTGAATTTGTTTCACCGCCGGGAACCTTCAGTTTGTTTGTCGGCACATCATCCATGGACGACAAGCATCGCGTGCATGCGGAGCTTGATTAATCTCCGCGCACCCCTGCGGTGAAAAGCAGCTACTGACATCTTGCGCCAGCATGAAGCATGCTTGCTTCACTTTCACCTGCTCTGCGGGCGCCGCCCGCTGGGCCCCCTGAGGTAAAAATAATACCAAATCGAAGCCACAGGGCCCAAGAAGGGCGGTACGATGAAGCGGGTAGTTCCAGTGCTGAAACCTTCGTGTGCTTGGCGTGAGAAAAAAGCAAATGACATCATGCCGCGGGCATGAAACCATACAACCTCTGGGTTCCCCTGCATCCCTTGAAGTGAAAACGTGGTTCCGTTATTTGACCGCCCGGAAAAATTGCCGCCCCTCGAGATCGTCTTCATATCCGTCTCCGCCGCCGCGAATCGCCCCTGTGGTATATTTTTGAGGTCTGATATCATCTATACGGTATTGCCTTGATAGGCACGCTGGAGCCGCCATGTCAGATCTCTTTGAAACGCACAGACAGCAAAGCCGCGAGAAAGTCCTGCCGCTTGCTGCCAAGCTCCGCCCGTCCAGGCTCGACGATTTTGTCGGTCAGGAACATCTGCTTGCACCGGGGGCGCCTCTGCGGCTGCTGATTGAAAGCGATTCGCTTGGCAGCGCTATCCTGTTCGGACCGCCCGGGTGCGGGAAGACATCGGTAGCCCGCCTGATGCAGGCGCGCACGCGCCGTAAATTCGTGTCGATCAACGCGGTTTCCGCCGGTATACCGCAGGTGCGGGAAATCATTGCCGACGCCAAAACCCTGCTCGAACAGACCGGGTGCGGTACGATCTTATTTATTGATGAAATACACCGCTTTAACCGGGCCCAGCAGGATATTCTCCTGCCCGATGTCGAATCCGGAGTTATTACGATTCTGGGCGTGACCACACAAAACCCATTTTTTGCCATCAACGCGCCCCTCATCTCGCGCTGCAGGCTTTTTGAATTCAAACCCCTCACCACAGCCGATATTGCGGCGGTGATTCGGCAGGCACTTGCAAAGCTCGATGACGGCACTGTTAAAAATCATCATCCGGTGACCTTGGCCGACGAGGCCCTCGATCTGCTGGCATCACAGAGTGACGGCGATGCCCGGCGGGCACTTTCAACATTGGAAACTGCCGTTGAACTGGCGAATCTGCGGGCGAAAGAGAATACGCCGTTAACCGCCGCCGATATCCGCGAGGCCCAGCAGGTGCGGCCGATCTATTTCGATCCGTCAGGTGACGAACATTACGACATCACCAGTGCCCTGATTAAAAGTATCCGCGGCAGCGACCCGGACGCTGCGATTTACTGGCTGGCTAAATTATTAGTTGCCTCGCAGGATGTGCGTTTTATCGCCCGGCGCATCGCGATCGCCGCCAGTGAAGATATTGGCAACGCCCAGCCCGCAGCCCTGTCCATCGCCGCAGCGATGGTTCAGATGGTGGAATTTCTCGGTATGCCCGAGGCCCGCATCCCGCTGGCCCAGACGGTGATTTATCTCGCATGCAGTGAAAAGAGCAATTCCGCAATTTGTGCCATCGACGCCGCCATGGATGCCGTTCGCAACGGTCCCCCGATTCCCGTGCCGCCGCATCTGCGTGACACTCATTATGCCGGGGCGGCCCGGCGCGGCCATACCGGTTACCTCTATCCGCATGACTATCCGGACGGCTGGGTCGATCAGGATTATCTGGGAAGTAAGCTCCAATTTTATTTTCCTGCTGACAGGGGAGTGGAAAAGCGTTTTGCTGAGTTTCTCGCCCGGCGCCGAAATAAGCCCGACACACTCCGCAACGAGAGCGACACGCGGCCATGACCAAATCGGAATATCGAAGATTCATGAAATCCATTCTGCAGGAGATTCCGTCAGCACAACGGGCGGTTAAATCGCAGGCTGCCTGTGAACAGATGATTCAGACGGCGGAATTCCAGACCGCCCGCAATGTGATGCTTTATC
>DAHWIP010000303.1:0-2399 GCA_027344975.1 Phycisphaerae bacterium | reverse complement strand
ATACAGTTACGTCAATGCCTCGGCGGGGCTGCACTTCATGTATCGCATTGATCCACATGTTAAATTCACGCAGACCGCCGACTATGTCACATCGCTGGAAAATGCCCAGGATTATCAGATCAGTTCCCAGAGCAACGGCCATGTCGGGGCGACCAGTTCGCTCTATATCGGCCTGCCGCAGGTTGTTCGCGGTATGGGGCTTCGTTTTTCATTTACCGACATGTACGACAATACGGCCGGTACTCAGGGACTCAAGCGCAATTCCACACTGCTTATCGCGGGAATGACATTCAAATTTTAACTTCCGCCTGCGGGTGTGGACTTTTCGTCGCAGAGTTCGGCTGCGCGGCCAGCGCATATTCCGCCTCTCGAGGATAGCGTGCGCTGAAGATGGCCAGCATCACCGCGATTCCCGCAAACAGGACGGGGTCCGCCACGCGGCTCCAATTGGAGGCGTGGGGCCCGAAAACTTTCACGGCATCGGATGTCAAAAACATCAGCACCGCAGCGGCCACCAGTGCACCGAGTGCCATTTGCCTTGACCGCGGGCTGTTTTCCCTGTCGCTTGCCAGCATTCCAATGGCCATCAGCGGGAAGATGAATAGCACGTAATGCGGTACCCAGCTCCATTCCTCCGCCCAGAGCATGAACACCGCCACCGCGCCGATCTCCATCAGATATCGGCGACTGCGCAGGGTCGGAAGTTTTCGCCGCATCCAGAAGAGCCCGATGATTCCGACGGTGGTCAGCACTATGCGGATGACCCGCTCCGCCGCCATGGGCGCGATGTTGATAAAATTGACGTAGTATGATTTCGCCACGCCATGATGGTACGTGACAAACGCCGGCGAATGCACCAGCAGCCGATAGAGAAAACTGGGGATCGATTCACCCGAGGGCACCTTGACGGCATTGTGGAACAGATACGGGCGGATCATCACATCGTAATACTGATGGTTCCATGCCGCCGCCTGCGAAAAGCCGAAAAACAGTGTCAGCGGCACGTAAAGCCAGAAGACCGTCCCCAGCGCAATGGCTGCTGCGGTTGACCACCGCCTTCGCCAGAGAAAATAGACCACAAAGATGATCGGCGTCACCTTAATCGCCACTGCCATCCCGATCAAAATGCCGCCGATTCATCGGCTTGACCGTGTGTCGCGCCCGGCGAGCCAGAGCCCCGCCGCCAGCGGTGCAAGCATCAGCAGATTGACCTGCCCCTCCTGAATGTCTCCGATGCACGGAAAGAGCCAGATGAAGAGGATCAGTCCCAGCGGCAGCGGGTCTATTCTGCCCCCGGCGCGTTTGACGAGTCCGAAGGCGGAATAAAAAATCACCGCAATGAGTGCCGGCTTTACAAACGCCCACGCAAACTGGGCGTTGGGAAACGACAGCCATGAAAACGGCGCAAAGAGAACAATCGTAAACGGCGGCATCGGCCAGAGGTCGTTGACAAACTTCCGATGCCCGCTGAGAAACCCCGGCAGGAACCGCAGCCAACGGTTGAAGTCGTTGATGTCCAGCGGGTGCGCCAGCATTAAATCTTTAATTTCCCGGTTGCGGGCCTGAATGGCGCAGACCGTCGCGATGATCACCACCAGCGTCCAGCCGATGATCGTGGCCCAGCGTTTAACGGCGGCAGATTCCTGTTGAGTCACACTTGTTTCCATCATGAGCGTTTGCTCCGGCCCGTGCCGGAACCAACGCGTACAGCTCCGGTGCAGCTTTCAGGCGTCGGACCTATTTGCCAACTCGGCCCTGTCGCGTCATCATATCCGTTTTTGGTGAAGGAGGCTCGCCCATGGGCGAATCACAAAAAAACGAATCGGTAAAAAAAATTGTCCTCGCCTATTCCGGCGGACTTGATACGTCAGTTATTCTCCCCTGGCTCAAGGATCATTACGCCGGCGTAAAGCTCATCGCCTTTGCGGCCGAACTCGGCCAGGGGGATGAACTCGCCGGTATCAAGGCCAAGGCCCTCAAAAGCGGCGCTGATCGGTGCATCGTGGCCGATCTGCGTGAAGAATTCGCCCGCGATTACTGCTTTCCCATGTTGCGTGCCGGCGCCGTGTATGAGCATTCCTATCTGCTGGGCACCTCCATCGCCCGCCCGCTGATTGCCAAGCATCAGGTGGATGTTGCCCACCAATTCGGCGCCGATGCGGTCGGCCATGGCGCCACCGGCAAGGGAAATGATCAGGTGCGCTTCGAACTCACCTACATGGCCTTGGGCCCCGAGCTCAAAATCATCGCCCCTTGGAAGGACGATCGCTTTGAGCTTCGCAGCCGCGAGGCCGCCATCGAGTACGCCAAGCTCAAGGGCGTTCCCATTTCCCAAACCACACGCAAAATTTATTCCCGCGATCGCAATCTCTGGCATATTTCCCATGAAGGCGCCGATC
>DAHWIP010000302.1:0-2433 GCA_027344975.1 Phycisphaerae bacterium | reverse complement strand
GATCCCCAGACCGGCAAGCTACTGAGTCCCGGGCCCGTCGTCCTGAAGGTCACCTGTCCCACATTTCATACCTATCTGCAGATCGGCGACGGCACGCATTTGAGTAACAGCAGTTGCATCGTGACCGGCGTCAATGCCACCATGCTCCATGAGCATGGTATTGATTACATCCTGCCCAAGGCCGATCCGGTGATTACAGGGTTTAAATCCAATGGTTGGCAGGAGATTACAGGTCCCGGCAAAACGGGGCCACCTCGGCCGGAAGTGGCGTCATGGGAATTCAAGCATCTTAATCCTCTCGCCATTCCCAAAACCAAGAATGGTAAATTTACCCTGCATCTGATCTGCGGCGTATCAAAGCAGACCAATGAGGCCATTCCCAACTATGCCGCGCTTTTTGCCTATTCAAGAGACGATCCCACAAATCCTGTGAAAATGCTCAAACTCCATGTCAATGAAAAACGCGTCACCGTTGTGCAACTGCCCGAGCGCCTGCTTGACGGCAGTCCTCTGATTGTCAATCTCAGCAGTATTGTTCACGGTCACTGGCTGAAAATCCGAACCAATTCCGTACGCATCATGCAGAAACCGTCGTCGTTCATCGGTAATCTTTTCAAAACAGAGTTGATCGTTTTCTGCGAAGTTATCCTCCTTATCACGATCGGCGTCGTATCCGGTACCGCATTGGGGTGGCCTGTAGCGCTGCTCACCACGATGTGCTGCTACATTCTCGGCAATCTCTTCCATTTTGTCAGTGTTCTGGCCAGGGCCAATGGTTTTCAATTACTCAATATAGTCCAGGAGCACCGTCTTCAGGGCGTATGGTATTACCAATTGGGTTCATTTATCAGCGGTGTGATGGTTCATGTGCTGGAAATCCTGGTCTATTTGTTGCCGAACTTCACACGTTTTTCACCCCTGCCTTATATCACGGCGTCTCGCAATATGCCCTGGCTCTTTCTAGGGCAGAATATCTTGGCGGCGATCATTTCCATGATCCCGGCGATAGCCGTCGGTTACCTCGTGATGCGAAAAAGGGAGCTTTCGTAATGCCGGAATTAACACCCGCCAATCTGACGCCCCCTCGTCAACCGGATTCGAATCTCCGCGCAAGAATCAGAAGTCAGGTCCGTCGTGATCAGTTGATCTGCGTCGTGATCACCGCCGTATTGATCGCCGGCATTTTTTTGATCGAGCCCTCCCTCAAACAGCAGCGATCTCGACTGGTGCAGTCCAACGACAAAAATATCGGTCAACTGCTTTTGACGTTTCCACGTCTGGCGCTGGGAGGCTTCCGGGGCATCCTGGCCATGGCTTTGTGGGAAAACGCCGAACATGACAAGAATGTCCAGAAGTGGCGGCCGCTTGAAACCGACTATAACGCCATCGCCGCTCTGGAACCGTATTTCGCATCTGATTATATTTTCAATGCCTGGAACATGTCTTACAACCTTTCCGCCCAATACCACGGTTTGGGTACCAAATATAAATGGGTACTGGATGGACTGGTGTACCTTTACAAGGGCGAGCACTACGTTCCCGACAATGCCAACATGATCATCAATGAGGCCAATGACTTTTTTCTCAAATTGGGCACGAGCTTTGAGCGTAAATATTATTGCGCCCGCTGGCGTTATGATATTGCCCATCTTTATCGTTATAAACCGGGTGAGAAAGGTGCTCAGTTCGGCACACTGCCGGAGGTATATTTCATTGTTCACCAGCCCGAATTCAAGTGTGAACTCCTGCCGGCACTGGACCGAAAGGGTCCACTGGGTCATGGGGTGAAGGTCGGGAAAATTCACTATCGCTATGGGCTGAGCGTATTTTATTTTGCATGGGTGGAATATGGTCGCGCCATGCACCAACCTAAATTGCCCACCGATTCCGGTATCGAAGTGCTGGAATCCTGGCAGCCCATGGCGCTTCGTCTCTGGTGCCGGGATGATATTTACTATGCACAGCGGCTCACCAATCATATTTTCACCGAGCCGGAGGCAAAAATGTTGCGACGGTTTCCCGCCCGTGTTCGCAATATTCTGGACTGCTACCGAAATGTGGCCATCAACGGTCCCCGGGATATCCGGGAATGGCATGTGTACCTTCAGAAATATCCCGATCAGTATAAAGTCCACCATCAGCATCTGCTTGAGACGCGATATTTCATGGCCCTGGCGCGGGCCGAGAAGGCGATGTTTGAAGGACTCGTCGCCTGGCAGAACAACGATCGAAAATTCCGGATCGGCGATCGGGCGGACCGATACCTCCTCCTGGCGATCAGCCGGTTCAAAACAGCAATGGTGGCTTTTCACACCTATCTCCACGAGGCTTACCCGCGCTCGGCGGGTTTCCCCAGGGGAATGGGACGCGGCGGTCAGATGAAATTCATGCGGGCGATGGAAGCTCGCATTGACGGCATCGAGAGTTTTCGTC
>DAHWIP010000301.1:0-2444 GCA_027344975.1 Phycisphaerae bacterium | reverse complement strand
GACGATATTCGATCCATACGACCGCTTTATTGTCAGATTGATAACCCATACATGACCAATGGGGTGTTGTGAGTTGCTGGACTGCAAATCGACGAAATGGGCTTGATGCGTGGCCGGCAGCGGCCATCGTTGCATCCGGTCTGCTGCTTTCCGCAGCGGCCGTCGTCGCAGCCATAGCGGCCCTTCATCCGAAACATGGAAGCAGCAGCGCCGGGGTGACCGCCACCTTGATGATCGCCGGCGCCGCGTTTCTTGTTGCGTGCGCGGCCATGCGGCATCCCCTGCCCCGCTGGATCTGGCTGTGGGTCGTGGGTGTAGGCTTATTGTGCCGCCTCGTGTTGCTGCCGGTACCTCCGTTGCATCAAACGGATTCCAAGCGGTATCTCTGGGACGGACTCGTATGGATACATGGACAGAATCCATGGCGATTCAGTCCGGCACAGGCGCTCAAAGGGAAAACGGCGGGGTTGCCGGCAGAACTTCATCAATTGGCGATTGGGCATCGTCGGTTGATTCAACGTATTAACCACAACCATCTGCCGACCATCTACCCGCCGGTGAGCGAAGCCGTTTTTGCAGTTGCCGCATGGATGAGCCCGGCGAGCATCCTGAGCCTGAAGGGGATGCTGCTGGCATTCGACGCTGGAACGGCCGTCCTCATCGCCCTGACGCTGCGCCGCCTTAAACTCCCCCGCATCTGGCTGGTGGTTTACTGGTGGAATCCCATCGTCATGGATGCCTTTGCACTGCAGGCCCATCTTGACGCCATCACGATCTTTTTTGTGATGTTGTTCTTCTTTTTTCTCGCATGCGACCGGGGCATCCCTGCCGCGCTGGCCCTTGGGCTTGCCATCGCCGCCAAATTCTGGCCGGTGGTTCTCGTGCTGGTTCTTGCCCGGGCGTACATCCGGCGCCCGGCTCGGCTGGCCGCTATCCTTCTCGTGACTTGTGTTTCAACTCTTATCGCGCTGGCGCCGATGCTTGTCACCGGCCCCGCAGCGTTTAAGTCGCTTTCGGCCTATACAGATTATTGGCAAATGAATACGCTGGTGTTTCATCTCCTCTTCCGCCTGTGGCGGCATATCACCCCCACCTGGAAATCGGCCCATATGGCGGCGATCGCGACTATTCTGATCATCTACGCCGGCACGGCGCCCTTTCTGCTGCGCCGTGCCGACAATGCCCGCAAACTGATCGGCGCCGGGCTCTTTCTCACCGCACTGATATTACTGCTGAGCCCGACCAATTTTCCGTGGTATTACACCTGGCTGGTCCCGGCGCTGGCGATCTGCCCCAGGCCATCATGGCTCCTCTGGTCATGCACGCTTGGCCTGTATCATCTTTTGTTTCAATATCCGTTCGTCGTCTGGTTTGAGCATCTTCCGGTCATCATCCTTCTGGTGCTGGAATTATTTATCCCGGCACTGGGGGGATTTTTCCAGAAGGTTCCCGCCACACCTGCGGCAAGTCCACCATCACCCGACGTTGCCCACTCCGGAGTCGCATGATGGCCGATGAAAGAGATAACCGCCTCTCCGCCGTGTCCGCAGTGGTGATCATTCCCGCGCTTAACGAGCAGGATTCCGTCGCACGCGTGATCGCCGAAATTCCATCGTGGGTCAAACGTGTGATTGTGGTCGATAACGGATCAACCGATGCCACCGCCGACCGAGCCCGGGAAGCTGGCGCCGATGTCGTCGTCGAACCGCGGCGGGGGTATGGTCAGGCGTGCCTCACCGGATGTGCCGCCGCTGCCGATGCAGAGATACTGGTTTTTCTGGATGCCGATCTGAGCGACTATCCTGCGGACATGGGGCGATTGGTGGAACCAATTATGGACGGCCGGGCGGATATGGTCATCGGATCCCGGATCATGGGTTCGCGCCAGCGCGGTGCGCTGCTTCCGCAGCAATATATCGGCGGGGTGCTGGCCTGCTCGCTGATCCGTCTGTTCTGGCGCCACAGCTACACCGATCTGGGGCCGTTCCGCGCCATTCGACGTGCGGGCTATGACGCACTTGCGATGGACGACCGCAACTTCGGCTGGACGGTGCAGATGCAGATTCGGGCCGTGACATCGGGCCTGAAAATTCTTGAAGTGCCCGTGAATTATCGACGCAGAATCGGCAGGTCGAAAATCTCCGGCACGCTTCGGGGTATTTTCTCAGCCGGAGTCAAAATCTTCTATACCATCGGGCACGAACTGATTTCACAGCGAAGAAACAGATCCCGCCAAGCGTAAAATCCGGGGCGGATTCGGCGCGATGACGTTTGGCTCGGCTTACGGCTTCGTCGTCCCTGCCTGGCCGTCACCCTTTTTCAAGGCAGAGCAAAGGCGACATAAGCGGAGAGTACCCAATCGCCGCCGCGACGCGCGGTACTGGTTATGGCGGGGCCGGCGCCCACACCCAGATACGGCGTGAGGTAGCCCCATTTGGGTTCCG
>DAHWIP010000300.1:0-2518 GCA_027344975.1 Phycisphaerae bacterium | reverse complement strand
TTATGTTCACCCTCCCGTGCGTGCCTGTGGACCGGTCAATATGCCACCACCAACGGCGTATGGAAACTTCTGTGGAGTCAGCATCCGCGAGTGGGGATTAAGCCCGACGCTGTTACGCTCGCGACGCAGTTAAGTGCAGCGGGATACAGCACCAATTACATCGGTAAATGGCACCTTGCACCATGGTTGGAGAACGAAACGTGGAAACAGGCCATCGGCTATGTCAAGCCGGAATACCGTGGGGGGTTTCTCGATCTGTGGCAGGCGGCCAACGTCTATGAGTTGACCACGCATCCCTTCCACGGCACGATCTGGGATGGGGATGGTCATCCCATGGAGTTCAAGGATATTTATCGCGTCGATTACCTGACCGATCTTGCGGAGAAGTTTCTTCGGAAAAAGCACGACAAACCGTTCTGTCTTGTGGTCTCACAACTTGAGCCGCACCAGAACAACTTTGTCAACGGATTCAGTCCTCCCAAGGGGTATGGGGAGAAATTTCGCAACCCGTATATCCCGCCTGATCTACGGGCATTCCCGGGTGATTGGCCCTATCAGGCGGCCAATTATTATGGCGACATCAGCGCAATTGACCAATCGGTGGGCCGACTGCTCAAGACGCTCAAGGAACAGAATCTCGAGGAAAATACCATTGTCATTTTCATGAGCGATCATGGGTGCCATTTCCGGACGCGCAACTCAGAATATAAGCGCAGCCCGCATGAAAGTTCCGTCCACGTACCCCTGGTGATCCAAGGGCCCGGATTTAATAACAGCCGGGTTATTCCCGAACTCGTGAGCATGATCGACGTGACACCATCGCTTCTGGATTGCGTCGGACTGCCTGTCCCTGCGTGCATGCAGGGAAAAAGCTTCATGCCGCTGCTGCATGACGCCGAAGCGCGGCACTCCTGGCGCAATGAGGTATTCATACAGGTCAGCGAGTCGGAGATCGCCAGGGCACTGCGAACGCCGGAATTTACCTACGTCGCCCTGGCACCCGAAGGTCGTCCGTACATGCATCCGGGGAGTATGCACTACGAGGATTACCAGCTTTACGACAACCGCGCTGATCCGGCGCAGATTATCAATTTAGCAGGGCGACACGATCCCCCTTCTCTGGTGCACTATGTCGGAGATCGATCCATGATACAGCTCACGACTCATCTCCGAGAGCGATTAATGGCCCGCATGGTGGAAGCCGGAGAAAAGCTACCCGAAATCAAGCCCAAGCGCTACTATCCTTGAATTCGGAAAGGGCGATACCGATCTTCTTCAAGCTTGTCGCAGTGAATGGATGCCGGGACTCCGGGTAAATCGCGTCTCCTCCAGCCTTGTGACACTGGTGAGCCTTCTCCTGACCGGGTCGTTACGGGCGGCGCTACCGAATATCCATGCCACGTACCAATCTGACCATGCGTGGACCCGCGGCGACCATTTGACGGTGAGTACCGACCGAATCGAACTTGATTGGCCATGAACGGGACAGGATTTCTTGACGAGAGCCGTTATCGATTTGTGCAGCTATTTTCGCTGGAGTGATGCGAAGTCCGATGTACGCGCCGACTGGTCTTTTCCACAGCGGCAAAGCCACCGAATCGAGAACGAAATAGCAGGCGTGTTTCCAGCGGCGGTTTCGCCGCGTCACAAGCGCTGCCATGGGTGTGGGCGGCACCTCCGCAGAAGAAATCGGGAGACCTGAATCAATGATCCGGTGCATATTTATGGTTTTGATTCTGCCGACCATGGGAACGCCAGCGCCGGCCATCCGCGTTTGTTAAACAGGTTGGGAACAGCGATATCGCTCCATGAGAACCGCACCATTTCAGGATGTCTTACCGCCGGAGATGAAACGATTACGGTCCGGCCGTGAACCTGAGCTTGCGTGGGCTGGAACCGGCCGCTGCTGCCGGCGATCTCAACATCATCGGGGGTATCGCTCCCTTTCATCCACAGGCCGCCGAGAGTGGACATGAAATGTACGGTGATTCGCCCCGCAGTGATCTGCGCCGATTTCAACATGGCTCCCGGCCAGGTGTAACCCGGCAGGTGATAGGTGCGGGCCAATGCCAAATCCGCCATTCGACATGCCGCCGCCGGGGCTTCTAATAAAGTTTCGCCCACCACCCGGATGAACCGCCCGACCACGCTTTGGGCCGCAGTCGAGGCGGGTTTGGCTCGGAGTTTCATCTGGTTACTGACGTGCCGCTCACTCTCGAAGTGACGGGTGGACAGGTTCATGAATCAACGCGGCTGGAGTCCATGGTGGGCCGCTACATCGCCTCACGTCAACATCGTCGGCGACGCAAGCCCCGGAAGTTGGTTGGTGACAAAGGTTACAGTGTGCCGCGAATTCGTGATTGGCTCCGGGCGCAGGGGATAGAACCGGTGATACCGCATCGGGACAACGAACATGCACGCCGTGATCCATCCGTGAGATTTGATCGCGGGGCGTATCGCCAACGTCATGTGATTGAGCAATGCGTCGGCTGGCTCAAGGAACTCCGCCGGATTGGCA
>DAHWIP010000002.1:0-26739 GCA_027344975.1 Phycisphaerae bacterium | reverse complement strand
CGGGCCAGTATCACCGATATCGGCGGTCAGCTTTTCATCCTCCCTGGCAGATGGGAGGAAATTGTACGTGAGGTGGACCGCCATGGTTCCATCACCAACTGGGAATCACAGATGCGCCGCGTCGACGGAAGCATCATCTGGGTGAGCAAGACGATCCATCGTCTGCCGGGTGAAGCAAGCGGTGCGGCCTATTTAGAAGGTACCCTTTTTGACATTACGGTCCGAAAAACCGCTGAAACTGAAAAAGAACAGATGCAGCAGCGTTTAATTGATATTTCCCGCCAGGCCGGCATGGCCGAAATTGCCACCGGTGTGCTCCACAATGTGGGCAATGTCCTCAACAGCGTCAATGTCTCGGTATCCATTGCCGTCGATCGGCTCCGGGCGTCGAGATTGAGCGGGCTTGATCGTCTTGCTTCTCTGCTTCGCGCACACGAGCATGATCTGTCGACCTTTCTCACCGGCGATCCCAAAGGGAGGCAGATCATTCCCTATCTGGCCAGTCTCTCGGAATCTCTTGCGGCCGAGCAGCGGGAAATATTAAATGAACTCTCCGGTCTCATTCAGAATGTGGATCACATCAAGCAGATTGTGAAAAGTCAGCAGAATTTCGCCCGCTCTTCGGGTATCAGTGAATCAATCTCTCTGGCAGAACTCATTGAAGATGCCGTGCATATCAATGCGGAGTCTCTTGAACGGCACCGCATCCGGGTGGATCGCGATATCGCTGAAAATCTCGTCGTCAAAGTCGATAAACATCAGGTGCTTCAGATTCTGGTTAATCTGGTTAGCAATGCCAAACATGCCATGCGCTGCTCGGCGGGTGAACGCATACTGACGATTCGCGCCGGTGCGCTCAGCGCTGATCCATCCCGGCTTCTTTTCATCGTAAGCGATACGGGCACCGGCATTGCGGCGGAAAATATTACCCGCATTTTTTCACACGGATTTACCACACGGACGGATGGCCACGGCTTCGGTCTGCACACCTCGGCCCTGGCGGCTAAGAACATGGGCGGATCCCTGACGGCCTCATCAGAGGGGCTGGGAAGGGGAGCCGTGTTTACACTTGATATACCCCTGGTTGCTGACAAACAGAAGGAACATTCATGGAAAGCGGCATGACGGCGGCGGAACATAGGCGAATTCTTATCGTGGATGACAATCCGGCCATCCATGAGGATTTCCGGAAGATTTTGGCGCCGCCGAAATCCAATGATGAACTCGATGCCCTTGAATCAAGTCTTTTCGGCGATTCGAGGCCCAAGCCGCCTGCGGAAACCTATGTGCTGGAATCCGCCCACCAGGGACAGGAAGCCCTCGAAATGGTTCGTCGGTCCATCGAGGAATCAAATCGCTATGCTCTCGCATTTGTCGATATGCGCATGCCACCGGGATGGGACGGCATGGAGACCATTGAAAAAATATGGCAGGTGGATCCGGATATTCAGATCGTGCTCTGCACCGCGTATTCCGATTACTCATGGGATGAAATCAACCGACGTTTTGGATCGGCGGATCGTCTGCTCATACTCAAAAAACCCTACGACACCATCGAGGTGTGTCAACTCGCCTCGGCGCTGTCGAAAAAATGGCATCTCGCACGCCACGCCCATCTGAAGCTTAATCAACTCAAGGGAATGGTGGCCGAGCAGACCCGCCAGTTGCAGAAAACCAATGAGGAACTCCTCCTTGAAGTGCGTCGCCACGCCGAAGCGGAAAATCGTTACCGCCTTGCCGAAACCGGCGCCAATGACGGACTCTGGGACTGGGATCTGGTGCAGGGAAGTGTCTATTTTTCGCCCCGCTGGAAGGACATGCTCGGCTACGCCGAAGATCAGATCGGGTCGTCCCCCGATGAATGGTTCAATCGCGTTCATCCTGACGATATCGCGGCGCTCAAAACGGCCTGTGACGAGCACTTCTCCGGAGCCAGTGAGCAATTGCGCGGTGAATGTCGGCTGCTGCATCACGATGGGCAATACCGCTGGATGCTCTATCGTGGAGTGGCCATTAAAGATGAGCAGGGCCGGGTCATCAGAGCCGCGGGATCATTTACCGATATCACCGAACGCAAAATGGCCGAGGAACAATTGCGCTTTGAGGCCCTTCATGATGCGCTGACCGGTTTGGCCAATCGGGTTAAACTCAGCGACCGGATCGGTGATGCCATCTGCCGCCTGAAGCGCGATCCCAACCGTCGATTTGCCGTGATGTTCCTCGATCTTGATCGCTTCAAGGTGATCAACGACAGCCTCGGACATCTCATCGGTGACAAATTTCTTGTGGAAATCGCCCGACGCCTCAGCAGCTTCATCCGCGCCGGAGACGAATTGGTACAGACCCGTCGGGATGATGTCGCCCGTCTGGGCGGTGATGAATTTGTACTCGTTTTGGATAATGTCGTTCGTGATACTGACGTTTTGCACGTCGCTCAGAGGCTGCACGACGCCGTGGCCGAGCCGGTCGTCATCGACGGGCATAGCCTGCATTCCGCCGTCAGCATCGGCATCGCCATTGCTCATCAGGGGTATAACAACGTTACCGAAATTCTACGTGACGCCGATACGGCTCTCTATCAGGCAAAAGCCGCAGGGCGCTCATGCACACGAATTTTCGATCCCGATATGCATCAAAAAGCGATGGCGCAATGGCGGACGGAAAGCGAATTGCGCGCCGCGATTAACAATCAGGAACTTCGGGTCTTTTACCAACCCGTGGTGACGTCCACCGGAGCACTTGTCTCCATTGAGGCACTGGTGCGCTGGCAGCACCCCCAACGCGGCCTCCTGGATCCAGATCAGTTTCTTCCGGTGGCCGAAGAATCCGACCTCATTGTTCGCATCGGCCGCTGGGTAGCGCTGGAGGCGTGCCGACAGGTGCGCATATGGCAGACCAGGTTTCCCAGGCACAAAAACCTTCCCGTGAGCGTCAATATGTCGAGCAAACAGTTTGCTCTGCCAGGTTTTATTGATGAAATCGGTCAGATTCTCGCACGGGCCGGCCTTGCACCCCAGAGCCTGCGGCTGGAAATTACCGAAACCGTTGCCATGCGCGATGCCCATGCAACCGTCCAGACCTTGCTGCGTCTGCGTGCCATGGGAGTGCTGATTGACGTGGATGATTTCGGCACCGGCTATTCCTCTCTGAGTTATCTGCACCGTATGCCCATCAATGCGCTGAAGATCGATCGCAGTTTTGTCGGCTCGATTTTTGAGGATAAAGTCAGCGCTCATATCGTTCATGCCATCACACTTCTGGCGCATTCGCTTCAGGTGGATGTGGTTGCTGAAGGGGTGGAAACCATACCCCTCTTTTCTGCCGTCCGTACGATGGGGTGCGACTATTTCCAGGGTTATTGCATCGCACGACCGATGTCGGCGGCCGATATGGAAATATATCTCGGTGAAGCCAAGGCCGCCGATCCGGCGGAAATCAGAAGAAATTCATTACCTGGAGAATCATCCTCCGCCGCATGAATGCGTCAGCGGAATTTATTGGTTGCGAAATGTCCGGCGGTGCAACCGCGTCTGATACCGACCGGACAACTTGCAGCAAGCCAACGCATGCGCCCCCTGCCAAGGACGGGATCAAAATCGGATGGGTATCTATTTTGGATGATACGCCAAAATGGCTTTCAAAACCTGCTGGGTGCTCCCCGTCATTCGGGCGTAGTACCAACCCGCCTGCGCTCTTAATCCGTCACTTACCCGCGGGTCATAAAGTACCACGTGCCGCAGTTCTGCCAGTGCGATGGGTTGATTGAATTTGCCCATCACGAGCGCCGCCATAAGACGCACCCGACGATGATGTCGGTGCATATAGTTATCCCAATGAGGGGCAATGAGATTTGCAAAGTCTTTGCTGTGGGGCGAAAGCATGGCCGCCAATACCGCTGCCACCACACCGGGATTAAAGGCGTTGAGCGATCGTTTAATGATCGTCAGATCGCCGGCATGTTTGAGATTGACCAGCATGATGGCCGCGGCAACCGCCCGGCGGTAATCTTGGCCGGTTTGCCCATCGGCGATGGTTGAATACTCAATCAGCGATCGCAGCAGCGTTGATCGGTAGGGGCAGTTGGGCATCCCGGCGTAATCAAGACACCAGTTCAAAAACAGCGGCTGTCCCTGCTCAATGAGTTTTCTGATCGGCGCTAGAAAGCTGCGATGTTCGCTGGCCAGCGAGGCGGTATTAATAATTCCGCGAAGCAGGGGCGATTGTGTCGATCCAAGCAAGGCGATGTCGGACGGTTTGAATTGCGGTGCGTACTGAATCGCGATAAGCCCCAGTTCAATTTTCCGGATCGTTGATGGATGTGCAGATACCAGTTCGCGCCAGGATGTGACGCCGTAATAATTGTGCAGGTTCAGCAAGACCACGGCCGCCTGTAATTTCACCGAAAACCTGGAATCGGCAGATTGACTCATGGCCTCAACCCACGGCTCGCAGACCCGCAGTTTTTCAGATCCCACCCGTGCAATGAGTGCTTTCTTGAGTGAATTGAGCCGCAATTCCGGTCGGTGCACCAGCTCATTGAGGATGGAAATTGCCTTATGCGTATCCGTTGCAGAGACATTCGCATCAATGAGCTTGAGAGCGGCGAAATAACGCACGGAAGCCCGCGAACTTTCCGTAAGCGTCAGCAATATCTTCGCAACCTTATCCCCCTGATGGCGGTTGACTGCCTCGGATGCCGCCATCAGTCGCTGGCTGGGCTGCGGTGCCGATTGGGCCAGATCCACCAGTTGTTCGTCCGAAAGAAAACCGTTACGCACAATCACGGCGATGGCAAGCGTCAGGATCTTCGGCGCATGGATCTGCATGAAATTCGTAATATTAATCGCCCGGGGATCGCGGCTCACATAGTTCGCCGCCGTCAGGCCGGTAATTTTCAGGACCGGATTCTCACTCCGCGCGATCTGCAGAAAATACGGCTCGAGGCGAACATCATCGGTACCGCGCAGATCTGCAAGGATCGTGGATGTCCCTTGTCGTCCCGTCAGCGCCCTTTCCATGATCGATTCCAGTTTGGTCAGCACTGCCGGATCGGCCGTCGGAAGGCTTTGGGAAGTTCTTACCGCCGGACCGGTGGCCGGTAGTGCGCCCCATACCGATGCCGAGCCCATGTAACGTCCGATCAGAATTACAATTCCGATGCCGATTAAGCATCTGACACCATCAGGAAAACGGTGGGCTTGGCGGACTTTCCGGTGGCCGCAGGATGCGGGCGAAAAATTCAGATCGGTCTTTTCGGATGTTTTTGACATGTGTTTCACCATTTTCGCTTAACCGTGTACCAGTTTCAGCATCCAGTATGCCATTGGGGCGGCCAGCAGGGGAGAATCGATCAAATCCAGAACGCCACCAAATCCCGGTAACATCCCGGAATCCTTCACTCCCGCATCGCGCTTCAGCAGGCTCTCAAGCAGATCGCCCAGTTGCCCGACCGCACCGAGGATCACGCCCGCAGCCGCTCCCTCCCACCAACTGAACTCCGGCGAACAAAACGTCAGCAGCGAACCGATGATCGATGCCAATAAAAGGCCGCCAAAAAAACCTTCCCGTGTCTTGGCCGGTGATATCCACGGAATCAGTTTGTGCTTCCCGAATAATCGCCCGAACATGTAGGCCCCGATGTCCGCTCCTTTCACCATCAGCAGAAGCGAAACAATCATACCACTGGAGTGAGTTAAACGAATCGGCATGTAAAAGCCGGGCAGTACGCCCAGATAAACAATCGCCAGAAGCGATGCGCCTGCTGAGGCCATGGCGCCATCAACGCGCTGGTGCCGCGAATACATCACAAACGCTCCCACCAGTGCCAGCGCAAGGACCGTTGGTACCAGGTAATGCGGTTTGACCGTGTAAAACCAGTGCGCGACGGTGATGGCGACTGGAGCCGCCCCCTGTGGGTGATGAAGCAGAACCACCGCAAGTTGCTCAAGCCAGGGCCAGAGCATGCATAATAGGGCCGAGGGTATGCACACTCGCAGAGATATCGTCACATTTTCACTTGCCAGCAATCGACGCATTTCAACGATCGCCAATGGAATAATCAGCGTCATGGTTGCGGCCAGCAGAATGCCCGGGGGGAAAGAATCGTCACGTCCCGGCCATCCGAGGGATTGCGTCTGATCAAAATAAAACATGATCAGCAGAGCGATGCCGAACAGAAGACCGTAAAAAAGACGCAGTTTGAACATGCACAATTCTCAGTACGCGCAAAACAGAGCGAAATCGTAGAGGATTGTGTCCTTGCCGTCTATCACGCAAACACCGGATCCGCAATTCATGTTGAGCACGCAGGGAACTCACTTCTATTCCCGGGTAACAGAAGGACAAATGGCTCTATTGTCAGCACGTGCGGCTTTATTCAGAAGGTCTCGTGTTTCAGGCTCAGCTTGCGGTATGTCACTTCGGCCATATCCCTTCCATGAAGTTTCTTGATTGCAAGGTTGTACCAATGGACAGCTCTTCTGCGAATGTTGTATCGTTCAATTCCCTGATAATCATCGGAAATCATCCACCACATGTCCCCTAGAGATTTCTGAATCTCAGGAGATGTCGGCATTTTCGCATCTTCTGCCGATGCTTGACGGATTTTGCGGATATCCGAACGACGCAGATACGCGAGACCATGTTTCCAGCGGCCGCTGACAAAACAGAGATATTCTCCGATGGCTTGAAAAGCTTTTCGGCTGCTTTTTCCACCATTCATTGCGGCAACGGCAGCACGGTAGTGCGACCGAAGCGTGGCCAATGCTTTTCGATCTTTCTTCCATGCGGCTATCTGATCCGAATACCCGGCCAGATTCAAATCCGATGCCAATTTTTCCGCATCGCTCAGCAGACGCTGTGCTTGGCGATAATGATCATTTTTCAGAGCTTTGAGAACATCAGGGTCAATGGATTTCAACCCGTTGACCGCAATTTCACCGGCCAGAGCCCGCAGCGGCCTGCGGAAACGTCGAATGGTGTGTTCGCGAGAAATGGCCATCCAATTTCTTGCCATCGCGATGAGTTGCTCTCCGGTCGGAGGATAGTCGGTGGATTCGGTATTCTGGGCCTGCGCAATAGCGATGAGTTTAGGATCGCCGCTTAGAAGCAAATGGGCATCGGCCCGGTTCGAGTGGCGGGTAAAACATACGAGAAACAATCCAACCGTTGTGTTAGCGGATGGATCGTGAGGATGGTTTTCAAGCTCCCTTTCAGCCCGACGATATCTGCCATACAGCGGCAGAGCACGGTGCGCTTTATGCACGATTTTCATCAACGACTTTACGGGCCCGGGGGTACTCGTAACGCCCGCGAGAGTTATACCGACACGGGCCATCTGATCCGCCGACCGGATGTGTGCGGATTCCATCGCCTTGGGAGCATATTCGGCCAGATCACTCAGCAAAGTCTGGGCTGTCGATTCTTGCATATTCCCGAGGGCCAGCATTTGTCTGGTCGCGGTCGCCATCAATCGGTAGCGATCAATTTTATATTTGTGTCCCATGGCGACAATGGTTGCAAAAGTTGTTGGCACGTCCAATTGCAGGGGGGCAAGTCGCACAATCAGCTGCATGGCAGCATAACGGAGCACGGGATGATGTTTTCCATGGTCTTTGACCACAAAATGCTGGTACAGGTCGTTATAGAAGTTATACTCCGCGAGATTCGTATCCATATTAAATTTACGCCGAAAAATGGATTGCAATTTGGCCGCAGCTCGTCTTATTTCTCGGGCAGGTGGAATCGGAAGCCGGTGATCTACCGGCATGGTTAACTGACTTGTCGAACCGCCGCCCCCGGTCGGTTGGGTTGCGGGGCTTGTGTTCTGCGGAGTATTGGATGAACTGCTGGTTGACGCAATCACGCTCGTTGCCGTACCAAAGGCCCAACCGCCGCCAATCGCAATTAGACCGCATAAAAATGCCATTTTTATCGCGCGTTTGACAACAACCTGGGCCCTGATTGATTTTTGATTCCAGATGGTAGTACTCGTAATATTCGTCTCCTGTTGCATTCTTCTGCCACTGATCGATGCTGCTTTGGTTCTTCACATCAACTCCGCATCGCGAGGCCCGTCACCTTTCAGAACGTAAACCGCGCCATTTTATTCTCCATATGGCGACTGCTGAGTATTCACCATAACGCACGTCCGCTCGAGTTTACCCGCCATTGAAAACATTCCAAAACAACTTCAATCGGCTGTATTTTCAATTCCACATTCGCCTGCGGTTCTTATATCAGTATAAATGATTATAGCAATTTATTTTATCTATTTGATATATGGATAGTGCGCCGATATTCTTCTCCCGTTGCTTTGTTCTGATTTGAAAGGAAAGTGAGCAAATGTCGCAGGAAGAAATCAGCAGCCCGATCGAGGAACTCACCACGGAATTGGCGGAATTGACCGGTAGCGGCGCGGTCTCCGGAAAACTCCTCTGGCCTGCGCTTGCCATGATCGCCGCAGGATCGCTCTGTGTTGCGGGCGTGGCATCTCCACCCATCGCTTTGGGAATGGGTATCGCCATTGCATTGACGATTGATAACCCGTGGCGGCGTCAAACTCATGTTGCTGCCAAGTGGCTACTGCAAATCTGCGTTGTTTTGCTTGGATTTACCATGAATCTCCGCACCGTGGTAACCGCTGGAGCCGATGGGGCTCTTTTCGCGGCCATTTCCATCGGGGTAACGCTTCTCGTCGGCATCTGGTTGGGGAAAAAATTCGGTGTCGAGCGCAAGGCCTCGCTGTTAATCTCCGCAGGCACCGCGATCTGCGGTGGATCGGCGATAGCGGCTGTCGCGTCCGTTGTTGATGCCGATCAGGCCTCATTGAGCGTCGCAATGGGAACGGTTTTCATCCTGAATGCGGTGGCACTTTGTGTTTTCGTTCCCATCGGTCACGCCTTGGGTATGAGCCAGACGGCATTCGGCACTTGGGCCGGTATTGCCATCCACGATATCTCATCCGTCGTCGCGGCCGGCGCCCGCTACGGTCCGCATGCCCTCACCGTTGCAACGGCCGTAAAACTCTCCCGGGCGCTCTGGATCATCCCCGTGACCATCATCGTCGCGATGAAGTTTGACGGTGGCGGCCCTGCGGTTCAAGGCGATGAAAAGCCAAAAAAAGCGATTAAGATGCACCACATTCCCTGGTTTATTGGAATCTTCGTGCTCGCCAGTGTGGCTCGAACCTTCATTCCGCAGATACATCCGTTTCACGCCGATATCGATCACATCAGCGCAATCGGCATTGCATTAACGCTGCTCCTCATCGGTTTGGGACTTTCGAAGGAAACTCTCAAGGCGGTCGGGTTTAAGCCCATGCTTCAGGGGATATTGCTCTGGGCACTCATCGCTACCGGCTCGCTCATCGCGATCCGATTGGGAGCATGAAGAAGGTACCTTGGCAGATGTCTCACCATGGAGCAGCTTCATGATCCAACACTTGGATGCTGACTTCGATGATGGCGTCGGCGGGAGATACGAACTTTGTGAATGCGCGATGTTCGGTCAGCCCCCCCGACAGAAGTCCGACAATGAGATACACCCAGCCGGGGAAAAAATAGTCGCGATCCAGTTGGCTCGGTTCGGCGCTCGTACCCGGATGACTGTGAAATATCCCAATGATCTGCAGACCTCGCAACTCAAAGCTCCGCTCGGCCTCCATATACGCCTGAGCATCAATCCGGTAGCGATGGGGCAGATCAGATTCAGCGCTGTTATCCATCGCCAGAACTTTCGATACGCGGAAATGATCCGCCTTGATATGCCCCGCGAGCAATCCGCACACCTCCGGCGCCGGCCCTGCACCCGAAGTGTTCATACACAGGTGTTCAATCTCCGACAGCGTCTGCCGGGGAATAAACAGTTTTGGAGCCTTGGTCGTCATCGAAAGTATCATAGACGCTGGGCGGAGCTTATTCACGCCGCCGAAAATGCTTGTCAATCGAAATGCTTTCAATTAGGCTCATTGCCCGGCTTTTGATGGAGTATCTCTGATGTCTCGTCCGCCGCAACATAACAATACCATTTCCTCTTCCAGTTCACTTCTCATAGATACCTATTGGGAAATTCATCCACTTGATGCGAAAAAGTTGATGACGGATGGAAATGTCGTGCTGCTTGATGTAAGAACGCCCGGCGAGTGGGAGGTCGCAAAAATTCAGGGAGCTATTCTGCTTCCGCTCTCGGAGTTGCCTCACCGGATTCATGAAATTGCGCACCATCAATCAAAGCCCATGATCGTGCATTGCCATCATGGTATGCGGTCACTTCGTGCGGTGAAATGGCTTCGGGAGCAGGGTTTTGTGCATGCAAAATCTCTGGCTGCCGGTATTGACGGTTGGAGTCTTTGGATCGATCCGTCTGTACCTCGCTATTGATCCCGCCGCATGCGGGAGGACCACTTCAACCGCGGAGGCCATGCTCCGCCCGATGCCGAGATTGAAGCCCGGCAAAATATCGGTATTCCGGCAACGCTCCTCGATGTATCGGCTGGTAACGTTACCGCTTCAACCATCAAGTAGACGCATGAGTGGGAAATCGCTAGCATTGTTTCCGTTTCATTGTTCTAACGCCTTGATGCAAGCGAGGTTTTATGTCCGGACGATTTGAATCTTCCCCATTAGCGCGGCGGGATTTTGTTAAACTCTTAGGTGCCGCCGCAGGAGTCACCGTTGCGGCCACTTTGGCGGACAGAGCCCCCGTCGCCGGCGCCATGGGCAATACATTCGATCAGGAGCGGCCGATTCGATTGTCTGCCATCAGCGGTCTGCAAAAAGTGGGTATGGTTAATCCGATGATCGGCACCGGCTGGCATGGCCACATGTTTCCGGGCGCGACGGCTCCGTTCGGTCTGGTGCAGCTGAGCCCCGATACCGCCGGTATCTCGGAGCCTCTCTGGAATAAGCGTTGGAACATCTATCACTGGGATCACTGTTCCGGTTATCACTATCCGGATGACACCATATTAGGTTTCACGCACACGCATCTTCAGGGGACCGGTGCCAAAGACCTCGGAGATGTCTTACTCATGCCGGTGGTGCAGGACGCCAATTGGGGATGGAACGCCGGCCGCCCCAGTGGTGAACATGAAGCGCAGATCACTTATCTGGGCCACGACACCGGGTGGGTGTCACGCGACGGTGACCACGCCTATGCATCCCGTTTTTCGCACGATCATGAAAAGGCAAGCCCCGGTTATTATGCCGTCGATCTGATCACGCCGGGAGTTCACGCCGAACTCACCGCTACTACACGCTGCGGTATGCATCGCTATTCCTATTCCAACGTACCGGCAGATAAAAAGCGCGGTGTTATTCTTGATCTCGTCCACGGACTCGGCTGCACCGTCTATCACGCAGAATTGAATATCGAAAGTCCGACTCGCATCACCGGCAAACGATTTACACACGGCTGGGCTGCTGATCGCCAGATTTATTTCGTTATCGAATTCTCCAAACCATTCACCCATCTGGACGTGAGCGTCGATGGTACCGTTCGCAAGGCGGCAGTGGGGGATCGGCTCAGCGGCGTACAGATTAAGGCCATCTTCACCCACGCCGCAGATGACGACCGACTCACCATTCGCGTCGGTATATCGTGCACGGGTATCAAGGGGGCGAGAAGAAATCTTGCGGCCGAAATCCCCCACTGGGATTTTGATGGCGTCCGGCACAGCACGGAGAAAAAATGGGAAAAAGCTCTTGGAGCCATCACTGCGGAATTGCCCTCTCAAGAACTTTCGGAAACCTTTTATACCGCCGCCTACCACGGCATGGTTGCCCCGGCTACCTTCAATGATGCTGACGGCGCCTATCGCGGAGAGGACCGCCGTAATCATCCGAATCCCGGTTTTACCAACTACACCACGCTGTCCATCTGGGACATCTATCGCGGCGAATTCCCCTTTATGATGTTCACCCAGCCGAACCGGATCAACGACGTCATCAATACTCTTCTGGTTGATTATCGGCAGCTTAATGAAAATTCACTGCCTGTCTGGCCGCTCTGGGGCAACGAAACCTGGTGCATGACCGGCTTTCATGTGGTGGGAATGATTGCCGGCGCCTATGTGCGCGGTTATCGCGGCTATGATGTCGAAAAGGTGTACGCCGCCATGCGAACCACCGCACTGGTCGGCGCCACCGCCAACAACAACAAGGCCCTGCAGGCGCAATTCCGTTCCCTCGGCTATGTCGCCTCAACACCCGGCCAGCAGAGTGTTTCACGCACACTGGATTTCTGCTACGACTACTGGTGCGTTGGCGCCATGGCCCAGATGCTCGGCAAACATGATGACGCGAAAATGTTCTATAAGCTCTCACAGAATTACAAAAACCTCTTCGACCCGTCGACCGGGTTTATGCGTGGCAAGCTTGCCGATGGAAGTTGGCGCAAGCCGTTTGAACCGGATCGGGAATACTGGGCCGACTACACCGAATCCGATGCGTGGCAGGCGACCTTTAACGTCATGCAGGATGTACAGGGCCTCATTGATCTTTATGGCAGTGACGAGGCCTTTATCGCCAAGCTTGATGCATTCTTCACCGCACCATCGCGGGTATTCAGTTCTTCACCGGATATCAGCGGCATGGTGGGGCAGGACGCGCAGGGCAACGAACCCAGCAATCACATTCCTTATCTTTACCCCTTCGCCGGCGCACCGTGGAAAACCCAGTACTGGGTCCGCCGCGTCGCGGCACTTTATAACAATACTCCCAACGGAATACCGGGTAATGACGACTGCGGTCAGCTTTCCAGTTGGTTTGCGCTCACGGCTCTCGGGTTCTACCCTGTCAATGCCGTCAACGGCGTCTATATCCTCGGCAGTCCGCTTGTGCGCCGTGCCGTCATGCGCGACCCGGCGGGAGGGGGAACCTTCAGCATCATCGCCGAAAACAATCGCCCGGAAAATTGCTACATCAAACGGGCGAAACTCAATGGAAAAATATTGGACCGCGCCTGGATCACCCACGGCGAGATACTCGCCGGCGGCGAACTGGAACTTGATATGTCCGCCAAGCCGGAAAAAGACTGGGGACGTGATCCCAAAGTCCGTCCCCCATCCAGCCTGCTGGTCTGACGCTCGCGGCCGATACACGTTTCTTCTCTCGCTGGGGACGCCTATGATCCATCAGTGGCGGGGGTCGCTGCCCGCTGTCAGATAGCAGAGGAGTGCGACGATGGATGATCGCGTCAAGGGAAAAGTGGTTGTTATTACGGGCGCCAGCAGCGGCCTCGGCGAGGCGGCTGCAAAAATGCTTTCCCAAAAGGGCGCGGCGGTTGTACTCGGGGCCAGGCGTGCCGACCGAATCGCCACGCTCGCTGCTGAACTTAAAACCCGTGGCGGCGCCGCGCTGGCACTTCCCACCGATGTTACCGACCGGCGGCAGGTGCAGTCATTGGTCGATGCGGCCGTTCAGGAGTTTGGCTGCATTGACGTCATGATCAACAATGCAGGCCTCATGCCGCAGTCTCTCCTCACAAGCCTTAAAGTCGACGAATGGGATCGTATGATCGACGTCAACATCAAGGGCGTGCTCTATGGCATCGCGGCGGTGCTGCCGCATATGCAGCGCCGAAAATCCGGGCACATCATCAACGTCGCATCGGTTGCGGGGCACAAGGTCAGGGCGGGCACGACCGTTTACTCCGCCACCAAGCACGCTGTCCGTGTCATCTCGGAAGGGTTGCGACTGGAAGTAAAGCCCTACAACATCCGGACGACGGTCATATCGCCCGGTGCCGTGGCGACCGAATTGCCCGGCACCATCACCGACCCCGAGATTGCCGATCGCGTTAGAAAATTTTATTCCGATGTAGCAGTCGAAGCCGACTCCTTCGCCCGCGCGGTGGTATACGCCATCAATGAGCCGGATGATGTGGATATTAATGAAATACTCTATCGCCCCACACGCCAGGAGTTTTAATCTCAATGCTTCCTGCCGGAAAACCCGGTGCCGAAGGGAAGATGATGGATAG
Source organism: Phycisphaerae bacterium (assembly GCA_027344975.1). Classification (GTDB taxonomy): domain Bacteria; phylum Planctomycetota; class Phycisphaerae; order WQYP01; family WQYP01; genus JAJZGD01. Next base: position 12,759 of record DAHWIP010000002.1, on the reverse strand, counting down.
CATCTAACAATCACCGCGTGCGGTCGTCGCAACAGGGCCCGGGCGTCGATCTGTCGGTAGTACCTGCGGCGTGAAATTCTTTGGTCGCCCCGCGATTCGGCGTGTGGCCCCAAAAGCCGCACATCCCCACGTGAGCAAGCCTTCGCTCCGATTATGGCACAACAATCACCTGCGGATATTGATGGCTTGCCACGGTGCGGGCCGCCAATGCCGCCGCCAGCGTGTTGTATTGGCCGCTTTGCACCAGATAAAGCGTTCGATCGCCCACCACGCTCGGCACTACAACGGCGGCGACTCCCGCAGAGCGAAGCTGTCCGACGACCTGCCACGCGGCTGCGCTGATAAGAAACGCACCGTACTGAAGCGCAAAGTGATCCGCCTCCAAACGCTGCTCCGCATTACTCGCGGCCGTTGTTCCCGGCGCATCTGAAACGGCCTGAGCCAGCGGTGAGCGGGCCTGATTCCAATGTCCGCTGTTCTGCAGCGCCGCTCCATATTTGAACAACATCGATGCCGGCGGGGTAGCCCCGTTCATCGAGTTGATGGCGATCTGGTAATAAGATGCCGCCTGGGCATAATGGGCCTTGGCAAACGCCATATCGCCCAAGGCCTTGTTCGCTTTTTCCTTCAGGCTATTTCGGTGCGTCAGGGCAATGGCCCGATTGAAATCATGGCGGGCACGATGAAACTGTCCCTGCGTCTCGTGCGAGATGCCCAGCAGATAATAGGCGTCATCCAGTTGCGATCCTTCAGGATTGGCGGAAATGTATTCCCGGGCGATCTGCGTCGCCTGTGAAAAGTCGCGGCTTTCATAGGCTGAAAATCCCTGCGATAAATTGACGCTCGGCCCCGACACCGGCTGCTGTGTACAGCCTGCCAGCAGACTCATGCCGACGCCAAGGGTAATCGCCGCCGCCAAAATCCCTGATCCGCGACTCATGTTTGATCCTCCTGATCTTTCGCATTCAATAGATTAGGCGTTTATTCATAAGATGTAAATGGATTGCTCATTTATCTGAGGCGGGGGGCGTGGCAATTTTTCCGGGCGGGGGTAAGTTGATATCCTATAGGGTGATGGCTCCGGCCAACCGGGGCGTGTTTTCGTGTTTTTCAGCGGGCTATGGAATGGCCAAGGAGATTAGCTATGGACAGCGTACCGGCAGTAACACCCCAGGCGTACATGGAGCGGATGCGTTCGGTAACGGAGAAGATGCTTTCGGAGGTGATGGAGGCGGTCAATCAGGCGCCCGATGGTGCGTGGATCAACGGAAGCGAGATGCAGGTTCGTGAGGTGCTGGCGGAATACCGTCGGCAGGCCTATGAGATGGCTTTGCAGATGAGAGTGGAAGCGGCGGAAGCCGCTTTTTCCCCCGATGGAGAGATCGACGGGTCGTCGTCTGCGCAGCAAGGGGTGGGAGACTCGCAGCACGGCGACGGCTAACGGCCGGGTGGGGCTCAGGCGTCGCCGATGGCAGATCAAGGGTGGTGGGGGTTGCTCAGCAACAGACAAGGCCATTGATAAGGCGGAGGCGACGGTAAGCCTCGGCCTGAGGGAGCTATGTTGTCGGCAGAACGCCGATGCCCGGAGTTTTGACCGGGCGGCGGAGACTCTCTGGAGGGTGGGACAGGTGCGTGTGAGCGGGGAGCTGTTGCGGCAGGTGGTGGAGGAGGAGGGCCGGCGTGTCATAGCCTTGGTGTCGTCGGAGCAGCTTCGTCCCGTGTGGACCACTGGGGCATGCTGGGCGGCGAGCCCGAGCGGAGATCGGATACGGAGGGTCTATGTTGGGGCGGATGCGTATCTGGTACCGCTGATAACGGATGACGAAAAAAGCCTTCGGCTTCGGCGGGTGCGTGAGAGGCGGCAGAAGCGTGGGAAGAAGGCCTGTCCTCTGGGTCGGAGGAAGAGGGGAGCTGATCAACGGTGGAAAGAGGCCAAGACGGTCACCTTTTACAGCCAAGACATGAGATATCGCCACACATCCATCACGATGGGCAATTGCGAGGCTTTGGGGCGTATCATGCGGCGTGATGCGGAGAACTTGGAGTTTCATCGGGCGTCTGAGCGGGTGGCCAACGTGGATGGGGGGCCATGGATTATCCGGCAGTTGGACAAGCGGCTGGCGACCAGCGCGGTGGGATTGGATTTTTATCATCTCGGGCAAAACGTCCACAAGACCCGAACGCTGGTATTTGGGGAGAAGAATCCTCTGGGGGAAAAATGGGCGGGTGAGGTTCTCCACGGCGTGAAGCACGAGGGGTATCAACGGATATGGAATGATGTGCTGGAACTGCGAAAACGCACGCGTGGTGCCAAACGCCGGCGGGAGGTGGATCGTCTGCTCCACTACGTGTCGGATCGACGCACGATGATCCAGTATCCGGAGTTTACTGCCAAGGGATGGCAGATCGGCAGCGGGCCGACGGAAAGCCAGTGCCGCGTGCTCTCCGAGCGTGTACGGGGTTCCGGCATGCGCTGGGATGCGGACCATGCTGAGGCGATTATGGCACTGGAAGCCATGGAACAGAGCAAACAGTGGCCACAATACTGGAAACTCGCCTTGGCACACCCCGGTTAGAACGCCCGGAAAAATTGCCACGCCCGTCTGCTCCATGCGGGGTATCGGCAGTAAATTTTGAGGATGGGAACGCATGCCAGTGCACGATTGAACGAGGCGGCATCGTCTTGGGGGCAAGGGGTTCGCACCTCGGATCAAGGCCATTTCGCTCAGACCATCTCAGCATTTCGCTTATGCGGGTAACCGAAAAGCCCTCGTTTGCGGATCAGTGCTTCGACCGCCTCCGGCACCATCCGCTGCCAGGAATCATCACACTTTTTTATTTTTTCCAGAACATCGCGTGAAAAAATCTGGAGATAATCAGGATTGTAATTGTCCAGTTGGATGATCCAGCCGCTTTCAACCAGATAACGATAGAGACAACTCAGTTCGGGCGTAAGCTCAAGATTGCGAACCGTGACAAGCTGACTCTCTGCCGAGCGCTTCAGCGGGTAGACGTAAAGACGGTGGTCATTCTTGAACAGGCGGCCGAAGGATTCCAGAATTCCACCCTCCAAGTCCGCGTAGTAGGTGACGTCAAACAGGTCAATGAGTGTGGGGATGCCCATGAGCAGTCCGACACGCTTTTTGGTAAATTGTGAGAGATAGCCAGCTAAGCGGTAGAATTCAAAATAGTCACTGATGATGACCGGCATGCCGCAGGCGCCGATCACATCGGCCCGTGCGAGAAAATCACGCAGGTCGATTTCTCCGCCGGCCTTGAGATTCCGCATGGTAATCTCCATCAGTTCGACGGGCTCTTCTCCGCCTGAATCGGGGCCGGCCATGAAGTGCTCACGGGCGCAGCGCATCATATCCAGATTCACGTGCGTGACGGGCCGAAAGCTGCCGCGCTCGACCAAGACTGGCTTTTTGTGCAGAACCTCGGACGGCTGGAGTACTTCTCCATTGGGCCCGAACATGGCAGCGGGCGAGAGGCCGAGTTCCACCAGTCGAAGGCTCATGATGCGATTGTCCACATGTCGGAATTCAATGCCCGAGAATTCGATCATGTCGATTTCAATCCGTGCCGCTGAAACGCCGTCCATCAATGATCGCAGCAGCAGTTCCGGGTCGTAATGGTAGAAGAACGCCCCGTAGAGCAGATTCACACCCACGATTCCCAGCGCCTCCTGCTGCTGGGCGGCTTCACGGTCGAGCAGCCGTACGTGCAGGATGATCTGGGAGTCCTGATCGCGAGGATGGGCCTGAAATTTCACACCCATCCAGCCGTGGCACTGGGAAGTGTTTTTGAAACTTTTTGCGGCGACGGTGTTGGCAAAGGCAAAAAAAGCGGTTGTGTCGCCGCGTGATTCGTTGAGCCGGTCAATATTGAGTTTTTGCTCATATTTCAGCATCGCCTCGAGTCGGGCGCGGGATACATACCGGTCGCAGTGGCCGTAGATCGCGTCGCTTACGGACATGTCATAGGCACTGATACTTTTGGCGATGGTGCCGGCGGCACCGCCAACGCGAAAGAACCAGCGTACCACTTCCTGCCCGGCGCCAATCTCGGCGAAGGTGCCGTAGCGACGGGAATCAATATTAATTTCGAGGGCTTTACGCTGTGTATCGATCAATTCACCGTCACGAGTCGTGGCGCCGGGTCTGATTGCGGTCATGCTTGCTCCAAAAACCTGCGGATGCTCATAGGGGTATGAGTGTAACCCAATATCGGGCATGGTGGGAACACGACTGTGCCACGCCTTTTGGCCTCATGCGCTTGCCGATGGCATGCCACGCGTTGCATCAGTGGGCCTGAGCGGCCTGCGGCCGGGACGCGTCAGGATGGGATCGGCGGCGGCTGCGGCGGGAAGACCCCCTTGAGTTCATCAACCGTTTTGGCTGCTGACCATCCCGGCATGCCGTCCTTCCATACCAGCGTTTCCGGCTTCAAATCGCCGGAGGCAACTTTGGCCGCTAGCGCCGTCATATCAAACGGGCCCGCCTGTTTACCGCCGATCGCGAGGTAATAGGAGGCCGCCTGAGGAATTGGCGGGGGGCGGCTGTTACCAGTCGCCATGGCCGCTCCCATCTGGTTGCCCATGGCCATCCCGGCTCCCAGGCCGACACCGATGGAGCCCATACCGCCGGGATTGGCCGCCGCGATGGGAATAGCCGTCGCCGTTTGAAAGCGTGTGTATTGCCCCATGTCACCCAGTGCTCCCATCGAGGCGCGGGTATCAATTGCTTTTTCAACCTCAGGCGGAAGCGAGATGTTTTCCACATAAAAAAGTGTCAGTTCAATGCCCAGCGTGGCAATGTCCGCTTTGATTTTCTGCAGCGCGAGTTGGCTGATTTTGTCATAGTTGCCGGCCATCTCCAGTGCGGGGATATGCGATTGGCCGATGACATCCGTAAAGCGGGCGACAATCGTGTCGCGAATCTGACCGGAAACCTGCACCGATTCGAAGACCGGATTGGTCGCAACCTGCTGCTTGAGGAATGTCGCCGGGTCGCCGACGTGCATCGCATAGGTACCGAACGCCCGCAGCCGGATGATGCCGAAGTCGCTGTCACGCATCATAATCGGGTTCGGGGTGCCCCATTTCAAATCCGTAAATTGTTTAGTGGAAATAAAATAAACTTCCGCCCGGAACGGCGAATTAAAGCCGTATTTCCATCCCTTCAACGTGGAAAGAATCGGCATATTCTCGGTGGTCAGCGTATACATGCCCGGCTTATAGACATCCGCAAGCTGCCCTTCATTGACGAAGACGGCCACCTGCCCCTCGCGAACCGTCAGTTTGGCTCCATTCTTGATTTCATTATCGTAGCGTGGAAAACGGTAGGCGAGGATGTCGTTGTCAGCGGGTTCTGTCCACTGAATAATATCAATCAGTTCGCCTTTGAGTTTCTGCATGAGCGACATGGTGAGCCCCTTTTTTAGTAAACTGTAAGACCCCTCTTTTATAAGCAGAAACGCTGAAAAAGTCAAAAAAACAAACGACTCGCCGCCCCATCGGCCAGCCGTTGCCCGCCATCTTTCATTCTTTAATCGGTTGCCCGGCTATTCGCCGGGCGTTATCGTAAACCTGAGAGATGGTCAGACTCGGCTGCGCAGCCCTGTTATGCGTTTTGGGGATCAGTGTCCCGGTAATATTCCCACGGTTGCGTGTTTCGGGTCTCTGAGGCTCGGTGATGAAAAGCAGGTCTGAGTATGATTACCCGTCGCCGGGCGTAGGAGTTATGGGCGATCTATTTTCCATGCAGGTACCAGGAGACTATTGATGTCCAAAGTGCATCTTCGTGCAGCTGTGATGATCTGGCTTGCGTCCATCGTCGGGGTGATGTTACCTTTGAGCCTGGCGCAAAGGGCATCAGCGTCAGTTCACTCCCATCCTCTGGTAACCCGACTCTCGCCCCCGGTGCGATGGATACGAACCGGTCCGGGCGACTATTTTGCCGATTTCGGCCTGGACTGGTTTGGCCAATTGCATTTACGCATCGACAGTCCGTCTGCCGGGAAAGTCATCACCGTCTTGATGGGGGAGAAAGCATTGCCGGACGGGCGGGTAAATCCGCATCCCGGTGGCCAGATCACCTTCTACAAAACCCATCTGACACTCCTCCGCGGCGTTCATCTTTACAATGTGCCGCTGCCTCGCCCGGATTACCGGCGTATGCCGGCGTCAATTGGTGCGGTGATGCCGTTTCGTTACGCTGAGATTCTCGGTTGTCCGTCCACGCTCCACCGTCGTGATGTGCTTCAGATGCGCGTGCATTATCAGTTTAATCGGCGGGCGGCCCAATTTGACTCCTCCAATAAAAATCTCAACGCCGTCTGGTCGCTCTGCCATCACACCATCGAGGCAACCAGTTTCTGCGGGATTTTTGCCGACGGCAATCGGGAGCGTCGCCCGTATGAGGCGGATGATCTGATTGCAGAGCTGGATTGGTTCAACAATACCACGGATACCACTCTGCCTGAAATCACCGACCGCTATCTGATTGATCACCCCACGTGGCCGACAGAGTGGATCATGCAGAGTGTTCTGATGGCCTGGTATGATTACCTCTACACAGGTCATAAAAATCTTATTGAAAATAATTACGCCGCACTCAAGGCCAAAACGCTCGTTGCACTCGAGCGGCCGGACGGTCTCATCAGCACCGTTTATCCGCCGGTCTCTCAAGCCGTACTCAAATCCATCTATCGTCGCAAACCCATACGGGATATTGTCGACTGGCCGCCGGATATGCGTGATGGTTATGTGATGAGGCCGATCAACACCGTGGTCAACGCGTTCCACTATCGGAGTATGGTTCTCATGTCACGGATTGCCGCCGCTCTGGGGCATAAACGCGACGCACGTTATTTTTCCGCCCGTGCCCGATTGATACGCCGAACCATGAATCGGCTGTTGATCAATCCGGCAACGGGGCTGTATGTCGACGGTATCGGGACCACGCATAGCGCCATTCAGGCGAATCTCTTCCCGTTGGCATTTGGTATTCCACCCAGAGCCGACCGTGCACATATCGCTGATTTTCTGGTTAAACAGGGGATGCGATGCAGCGTCTATGGAGCTCAATATCTGCTCATGGCTCTCTATCGGACCGGTCGCGGCGGGGCAGCTCTCAAATTGATGACCTCCACGGGCACAAACAGTTGGATGCATATGCTGGCAGAAGGAACCACCATGACCGCCGAAGCCTGGACTTTCCGATCAAAACCCAATGAAGACTGGAATCATGTGTGGGGTGCGGCGCCCGCCAATATTATCCCGCGCTATCTGATGGGAATTCGTCCGGGAAACCCCGGGTTCACCGAAGCGATCATCGCCCCGCAGCCCGGCAATCTGACCTTCGCGCATATCACCGTACCTACGGTTCGGGGCCAAATCGTCGAAACCATTCGACAGGGCCCACAATATTTTCAAATGGCTTTTACCCTGCCTCATGGTATATCGGCCGCCGTGTCTCTGCCGCCGAACTGGCGTAACGCTCACACGATAACGCTCAACGGCACGGTGCTGCACTCCGGCGCCCGCGCCAAGCGGCTCTCGAAACTGCGGCCGGGACACTATGTCGTCAAAGCCTTGAATTGATCTTGGCGTTTTCGCGCTTTGAAATAACTCGGATTCAAGGTCCCATCACCCGGTATGCTTCAGATACGCGCAGGCTCGGCGTTGGGAGTGAAAATCCATTTCTGCCATTCGCGGGGAAATTTCGCCATGATTCGGCCCGGAAGGCCCGTCCAAAGCACGGTGCGAACGATCACCGTCGCTAACACGGCTCCGGCCACCACATCCGACGGATAATGCGCATGTCGCAGAACTCTTTGTACGGCCACATCGCCGGCCAAAAAATAGAACAGTGCACGGCCATTGGGATAAAACCACGCCAATCCGGCCGCCAGCGCAAAGGCTCCGCTCGTATGGGCGCTGGGAAACGATTGATAGGCCGCCGAGTGAAACCCCATCGCCGGTCCGTAGAGTCCATAAATGTGTTGGTGGAGTAACCATGGACGTGCGCGGCCGAAAAGCCCCTTGAGCAGATAGCAGGCCGCCACCGAGCAAATGCATCCCACGGCAATGGAAATCGCCTTCTTCCGGCCATTTCGATCCAGCATGGCAACGGCAATAATGGTGAGCACCGAACAGGTCCATTGGCCCCATTGCATGAGCATGATCAATTCAAGATTGATATCCGATTTGAATTGGATCGGGTGCTTAAACAGCCATTTCGCAATCGGCAGATCGTAATAAAGTGCGACGAGAAAAAGGATCGTTACAAAAAAAAATTTCGTCCACCGCGGCCACGCAAGATCAAAATGCTTCGGTGCGGATTCATAATAAATTTCGGGGATATTCGGTTCGGTTTCGGCCATCAGAAATTTCAACTCCTTTAAGCTGATAAAAGAAAAATGCTAATCCATCAAAATGAATACCGGATGAAAATCGTCTGCCGGTCGCCGGCCGATCGCGGGCCAGCCTGATCGCCACGGTCCACACAAGGATCAGAGATAATCCTGCCGCAGGTATTTTTTTGCCAGCTGCAGCGTCTCATCCGCCACCGTCCGTGCCCGGCGCGTACCATCCTGCAGAACTCTCAGCACATGACCGGGATCTTTCTGCAGTGCAATCCGGCGCTGGCGTATCGGCTCAATGAGAGCCGTAAGCACCTCCACCAGTTTCTTTTTGCAGGGCACATCACCGATCAACCCCCGTCGATACTTGTCCTCCGCGTCGGTCACCCATTGGCGATCCGGATTGAACGTTTCGTGAAAAATCCACAGCGGATTATTTTCCACCGTTCCCGGGTCGGTCGCCTTTTTTCGGTTGGGATCGGTGTACATACCCATGACTTTTTTGGAAATCGTATCCGCGTCGTCGCTCAGATAAATGGCATTGTTGAGCGACTTGCTCATCTTCAGCAGTTGACTACTCGGCCCCGGACCGCCGGTGCCCACCAATCGCCGAACGCGGCCCAATTTGGGCTCAATGATGGGGAACAGGCCGCCCGCTGCCACATAATCCGCGTCCGGAGTCTGCGGGTCAACTCCGCAATAGAGCTGATCAAATCGTCGCGCAACCTCCCGCGTTAATTCCAGATGCGCCAACTGATCCTCACCGACCGGCACCAATTGCGGTCGAAACGCGAGAATATCTGCAATCTGCCCGACCGGATAAAGCAGAAAGCCGAAGCTGTATCCATCTCCCAGCCCCTTATCCCTGATCTCATCCTTCAGGGTGGGGTTGCGCATCAGGCGGTTGTACGGCACGAGCATGGAGAAGAAAAAAGTCAGATCCGCAATGGCCGGTACTTCCGACTGAACAAAGATCGTGCTTTTGGATGGGTCAATACCCGCGGCCAGATAGTCCGTAGCAATCTCCAGCACGCTTTCCCGGATATCGTCCGGTTTTTCCGCCCTTGTTGTAAATGCGTGAGCATTGGCAATGATGAAGAAACATTCATATTCGTCCTGCATCGCGACGCGGTTTTCAAGCGATCCCACCCAGTGGCCCAGATGCAGTCGTCCAGTGGGGGTATCTCCCGTCAGAATTCTCGGCTTATGTGGGGACGGCTCAGTCATGCTGCGTTCATCCTGATATCTAATAATCCCTTGAAGTTTTACGTTGCATTCCAACATGGAATGCCGATACTCGATATATAATCGAATTTCCGATGCATTATCGGTTCAAATGCAGCGTTGTAAACCTGAAGGTGACTCCGTTGCGATCATCAAAGGATGCGGCTGCCGCCCGTGATGGGTGATCCAAGCTTACTGGAATCCAACGCCGGTCACGGTTATCCTCATGGGTGGTGAGAGGGGGCGGGCGGCTGGTTCGATTTTGACGAAACCCCCTGCCCGGTGCAGAAGATGATGGATGCATGGATCATGCAACGGGCTGCCGGTCTGCATATGGTTTCTCAAACGCCCGAGTTGGTAAAGCGAACATGGACATCCTGCAAGGTATCGGAGTTTCAAGCGGTGTGGCAGTTGCCAAGGCGCTGGTTATTTCCGACGACCAGCTCAGAATCGGTTCGCACACCGTCGAAAGCAGCAAGCTTGAGGCGGAGAGGCAAAAATTACAGTCGGCCATTACGGCCAGCAGTGAAGAAATCAGAGAACTTCGTGATCAGACCTCGCGACGGCTGGGTAAGGAAACGGGCGCGATCTTCGATTTTCATCTCGGCTTGCTTAATGATCCGGAACTGATTCGCACCTTCATCAATCTGATCAACTCGCAACGCTATTCCGCCGAATACGCGGTCTATCGCGCTCTGCGAGATTATGCCAAAATATTCACCGATCATTCCGATGCCTATTTCCGCGACCGGGTCAAAGATATCTACGATATTGAGCGCCGGCTGCTTTCCAAACTCACCGGCGCGGAACGGCTCCGCATCGGAGAACTTACCGATCCGGTCATCCTCATCGCCAGCGATTTAACCCCGTCCCAGACGGCATCGCTCGATAAAACCATGGTGCGCGGCATCGCGATAGAATCCGGCGGTAAAACAAGCCACACCGCCATCATCGCCAATTCGCTGGGTATCCCTGCAGTCGTCGGCCTTGAAGGTGTCATACGTGAAGTTCGCACCGGCGACGTCATCATCATCAACGGCCACGAGGGACGGGTCATGGTCGATCCCGATCCCATCACCATCGAAGAAAATAAATTTCTCGAACAGCGCCAGATCCGCCATGCCACTGAACTCGATCGGCTGCGCGATGAGCCCGCACGCACGAAAGACGGCGTCGATATTACGCTCATGGCAAATATCGAATTTCCGCACGAGGTGGATTACGCCATGCGCAAGGGGGCCATGGGTATAGGTCTCTATCGTACGGAATTTCTGTATCTCGGGTCCGAAAAGCCACCTTCGGAGGATGATCACTACGCCGCGTACGCTGAAGTGATCAGGCGCCTGGCGGGTAAACCTGTGGTGATCCGTACCTTGGATCTTGGCGCAGATAAATATTCTCCCAACTTGAATCTGCCCGCCGAACCCAATCCTTTTTTGGGGTGCAGGTCAATACGGCTCTGCCTGGCCAGTCAGGAAATGTTCAAGGTGCAGTTAAGGGCGATCCTGCGAGCCAGCGTCCTTGGCGATGTCCGCATCATGTTCCCCATGATATGCAATCTGATGGAGCTGCGGCAGGCAAAATATGTCCTCAAAGATACCATGGAGGACCTCGACGAAGAGGGGATTGCGTATAACCGGTATATTCGTGTCGGCATGATGATTGAAGTGCCGTCTACCGCGCTGATGCCCAAGCCGTACCTTCGTGAAACCGATTTTCTTTCGATCGGCTCCAATGACCTGATCCAATATACCCTTGCTGTGGATCGGGGTAATCAGCGGGTTGCATCTCTTTTTACCGGGGCTCATCCCGCGGTTATTCGTCTGATCCGCCGCGTCCAGCGCGCCGGTCGTGCGGAAGTAAAGAACGTTTCACTTTGCGGTGAGATGGGGGGCGACCCGGATTACACCATGCTTCTGCTTGGTCTGGGCTTGCGGACACTTTCCATCACACCCAATAACATTCCGGAAATCAAACAATTGATCCGGGAAATTACACTCAAGCAATGTGAAAAATTGGCCAGCAAAGTGCTTAAGCTGGAGCATGGCCATCTGATTCTTAATCTGCTGCACGACGAAATGCGGCGGTATCATCCCGACTTTTATCGCGATGATGTTTCCAAGCTCGCCCATCATTCTCAGGAAGCTTGATCTGTGGCTCGCTACTTTGATACCTCCAATCCCACCTTTCGCATCCAGGCGTTGACCATCCTGATGTTGTTGTTGCTGGCTCTTGCCTTGACCTCCGCCTGGGGCACCATGGCATACCGTCGGCACCTTCAGGGGCCTTGGTATAAAAAATTAGTACCCCAAGGCGCTGCGGCCTCCACCTTCGCCCGAGCCGGATTCCCGCATAATGCAGCAACATTCTCCTGGCGCAGTAAGCTCCATCCGTATCCCCTTGAGATGACCTTTTTCAAAGTGGATCGCTCGGCCATCGAAGCTGATCATTCAGCTATGCAGAAAAGTCCGCTCGCGATTCGACTGTTTCCCAAAAGTCAGGGCTGGCTTCAGCCGCACATGACCATCGAGCGCGTGCTGGGGATTCCCTTGCTGCTGTGGCAGAGCTTTCGCGCCGCGCCGCCGAAACCTGCATCATCGCACGCCATCATCACGCGTATAACCGCCTTTCGTTACGTGGTGCTGAAACCCGTCGGCAGCGATCGATTCGATGTGCTGGTGTTTAGCGCCCATCATGCCCCCGGGCGTTTTGATAATGCGTTGTTTTTACAACTTGTTGATCGTATGGTTGTCGGTGAACCTTAAGCTCGGCAGACCGGCAATCACCCGGTACCGGATGCAGGGGTGGCCTGCGGTATAACTTTCGCGGAGGAATATGTGACGTGCATGAACGGGTAGAGCGGAAACCGGCAGTTCAAAATCTCAGGCGAGGTGAATACTGCGGAATGTTGTCTTTGGCAAGGGGCGTGATGTGCCTTCTCCTAGCCGTTTCTGCATCGGTCTCGCTGCCACTGGCGCGGGGATCCGGGCTTGACACCAGGCTTGCACCTGCCTGGCGGGATGATGCCGATGGGTTCATTCTCCGGTCGCCGGGTGATTCGGTGGTCTACCCCCGCAAGGGGAATGATATCGTCAGCTTCACCTATGCTCCACTGCGATGGGGCCTGATTGTCCATCGGAGTTTTTTTGCCTCGCCGGTATCCGTGGC
>DAHWIP010000029.1:0-11879 GCA_027344975.1 Phycisphaerae bacterium | reverse complement strand
GACTTGGTGAGCATCGACGAGGATGGAGATCTGACGTTCCGAGGGCGATTGAAGCGATTCGTGAAGATCGGCGGTGAAATGGTATCGCTGCCGGCGATTGAGGAAGCGATTCAGGCTCGATTCCCCAGCCATCAGGACGGCCCGAACATCGCGGTTGTTTCGACGCCGGACGACGATCAACCGGAACTGATCCTCTTTACGACGGCCGAAATTGACCGCGCGGCGGCGAACGAAGCGATCCGGGCGGCGGGCCTTTCCGGCCTGCACAATATTCGGGCGGTGCGGCACGTGGATGCCCTGCCGATTCTTGGTACCGGCAAAACGGACTATCGAGCGCTGGCGGATATGCTCAAATCGGACGCCAGTGCGAAATAGACCCTTGGAATGGGAAGGCTCACCACCCTTAAAAAAGCAGCCGGGAGCAGGAAGGCATATCCCGCCGCCGACAATTGAAACATAGCCAGCCCCCGACTGACCGTCGTACCCGCCGAAATTGTGTCGGTAGTCAAAAGGGCACTGCGGTGTATAATATGGCTGGCGTGTTGGAGTCTACCTGATCAGCCGACGGTGTTCGGCTTGAACGTGCGGTATTTGCCGCGACCGGAGGGGAATGAAAGAGGCTCCAGCAGGATGTCCATTCGTGTTGCGCTGCGTCACATTACTGAATACAAGTATGATCGCCATGTGCGAATGTCGCCGCATGTTGTGCGTTTACGCCCCGCACCCCATACGCGCACACCTATCCTCGCGTATCGCCTGAAGATTTCGCCGGACAGGCATTTTCTCAACTGGCAGCAGGACCCGTACGCCAATTATCAGGCGAGGCTGACCTTTCCTGAGCCATCATCTGAACTTCGGATTGACGTTGAACTGCTCGCGGAGATGACCGTGATCAATCCCTTCGATTTTTTTGTCGAGTCGGCGGCTGAAAAATATCCATTTGCCTACGATCCGGTTCTCCTGAAGGAATTGCAGCCGTACCTGCAGGTTCATCCGGCCGGGGCGGAATTATCGCGGCTCATTGCGGCTCATAAATCAAGGCGCGGCAGATCCATTGATTTTTTAGTGGATATCAACCGGGATGTTCATCAACGGCTGCAGTATGTCATACGGATGGAGCCGGGTGTTCAGTGCCCGGAAGAAACACTCAAGCTCAAAAGCGGCTCCTGCCGGGATTTCGCGTGGTTGCTGGTGAATCTGGCGCGGCATCTCGGATTGGCGGCCCGCTTCGTATCAGGGTATCTCATCCAGCTCGCTGCCGACATCAAACCGGTGGATGGCCCGGCGGGAACAGCCGTGGATTTCACCGATCTTCATGCATGGGCCGAGGTATACCTTCCGGGCGCCGGCTGGATCGGACTGGATTCAACCAGCGGCCTGCTGACCGGAGAAGGGCATATACCGCTGGCCTGCACGGCGGAGCCGAGTTCCGCCGCGCCGGTAACCGGTCTGGTGGACGAATGCAAGGCCGAATTCAACTTTCATATGACGGTGGAGCGGATACTGGAAACACCCCGCGTTACCAAGCCCTATACGCCGGAACAGTGGGCGCGCATCGAGGCTCTCGGAGGGAAGGTGGATGAAGAATCCCGCGATGTCGACATCCGATTGACCATCGGCGGCGAGCCGACCTTCATATCGATCGATGATATGGATGGCGCCGAATGGAATACGGCGGCGCTGGGGCCGCGGAAAAGATTGCTGGCGGGCGACCTGCTGCGGCGGCTGCAGACACGATTCGCCCCCGGCGGTTTGCTGCACCATGGACAGGGGAAGTGGTATCCGGGTGAATCATTACCCCGCTGGTCATTCTCATGTTTCTGGCGCAAAGACGGCCGCCCGATCTGGAGCGATCCGCGGCTTTTTGCCGACGAGCGGCAGACTTATCATTTTGATAGTAACGATGCACGGAGATTTGCCGCTTCACTGATAGAAAAATTGGGTGAGGGAGTGTCCGGAGAACATCTTATCCCTGCATATGAGGATGTCTGGTACTACCTGTGGAAGGAACGTCGCCTTCCCGCCAATGTCGACCCGCTGAACAATAAACTTGAAAAGCCGGAGGATCGCGCTCGATTGGCGAAAATTTTCGAGCGGGGGTTGGACCGGATCGTCGGTTATGCCCTGCCCCTGCGCAATGCCGGCACCGCGGGCAGCGGAATCTGGGAGACGGGTCCCTGGTTTTTTCGGGCCGAGCATATGTTTCTCATACCCGGCGACTCACCGATGGGCTATCGGCTGCCGCTGGATTCACTCCCGTGGGTCACCAAGACGGATTATCCCTACATTTATCCACCCGACCCTATGGAGAAACTCCCCCCGTTACCGGGCGGCCCGCGACAGCGATTTATCCGCGGGACATCGCATCCCCAACCCGCGGTGGGATTTCGTGAACAATCATTGGATGACCCGCCGATGACCGGCGGTGCGCCGAGCGGAGAATCGGCCCGGACACCGATCGCAACGGGTGCGGAGATGATCGAACCGGGAAAGTCAGCGTCGTGGGTCATCCGTACGGCCCTTTGCGTAGAAGCTCGCGAGGGCATTGTGCGGATTTTCATGCCCCCACTGCGGCATACCGAGGATTACCTCGATCTGGCGGGGCGAATTGAAGCGACCGCCGCTGAACTCGATATGCCCGTGATCCTCGAGGGTTACCCGCCGCCCGGCGATCCCCGTTTGAATCTGCTCAAGGTCACGCCGGATCCGGGTGTGATTGAGGTCAATATCCACCCGGCATCAACATGGCAGGAGGCGATAGAAATCACGACCGGTCTCTATGAGGATGCCCGTCAGGCACGCCTGGGGACAGAAAAATTCATGCTCGACGGCCGCCATTCCGGCACGGGCGGCGGAAACCACATAGTCGTCGGTGGCAGCACTCCGGCCGATTCCCCTTTTCTCCGCCGTCCGGATCTGCTCCGCAGCCTCGTTTCCTTCTGGCATAACCATCCGTCCCTGTCGTATTTATTTTCCGGATTATTTGTCGGGCCAACCAGCCAGGCCCCACGAGCCGATGAGGGGCGTCTCGAGAGCACCTACGAACTGGAAATAGCCAATCGACAAATCAACGCGGTTGGACCCCACACGTCGGCGTGGATGCTTGACAGGATCTACCGGAATCTGCTGGTGGATTTGACCGGGAACACCCACCGGGCGGAATTCTGCATCGACAAGCTTTACAGCCCCGATTCGGCGTCCGGCCGTCTTGGACTTGTAGAATTCAGAGGTTTTGAGATGCCGCCTCATCCGCAGATGTCTCTGACGCAGCAGCTTCTTCTGCGGACGCTGATTCTCGAATTCTGGCGCCGCCCCTATCACGCCCCCCTTGTTCGATGGGGTTCGGAGCTGCACGACCGATTTTTACTGCCGCATTTTGTGGAGGCGGATTTTCATGATGTGCTCGCGTCGCTCCGTTCGCATCCGCTTGAGCCGGAATGGTTCGCACCCCATCTGGAGTTTCGCTTTCCCATGATCGGCGATTTTACTTCGCCCATTACCGGCGGTGTCGAAGTCCGGCTGAGGCAGGCCATCGAGCCGTGGAATGTGCTTGGTGAGGAACCCGGCGGTGGCGGCACGGTGCGCTACGTCGATTCATCGCTGGAGCGGCTTGAAATCAAGGTTGCCGGGCTGGTGGACGGCCGTCACGTGCTGGCATGCAACGGGATTGAAATTCCCCTGCATCCCACCGGCAGGCGCGGCGAGTATGTCGCCGGGGTGCGTTATCGCGCCTGGCAGCCGGCGGCGTGCCTGCACCCGACCATCGGCATCCATTCACCGCTGATCTTCGACCTGGTTGATACATGGAATGATCGGTCGGTGGGTGGTTGCACGTATTACACGGCACATCCGGGCGGACGGGCTTTCTCCACGTTTCCGGTGAACAGCTTTGAGGCGCAATCACGCCGGGCAGCCCGGTTTTTCAAATTCGGTCATACCCCAGGCCCGCTGAATCTCAAACGTCTTGAGCGATCGAATGAATTCCCGTTTACGCTTGATCTGCGCCGTGTGTGAAACGCGATTGACGAACGAACCTCTATTCGGTGATGATGCCCGACGATGACGACAGATCATATTTCCATCGGCCATACAGACCTTTCTAATCGGGCGCGTTCCTTGTTCAGTCATTACTCTCCGGCTGCTGCCGTACCCGATGAAATGATCGGTCGGGACGGCGGTGTTCGGGATCATTGGCGAACGCTTGTGCGGCTTCTGGACGAGCTGGGGCCGGTGGAACTTGAAAAGCGCTGGGCTACGGCTCGCCGATTGATTCATGAAAATGGCGTGACGTACAACGTCTATGGCGATCCGGACGGCATGGATCGGCCGTGGGTCCTCGACGCACTTCCACTGGTTTTTTCGGCGCAGGAATGGGCGGGTCTCAGCGACGGGCTTATTCAGCGGGCACGCGTTCTGGACATGGCCCTGGCTGATATCTACGGCCCGCAGCGTTTATTAAAAGATGCCATCATCCCCCCCGATGTCATCTTTCCCAATCCGGGTTATCTCCGGCCGCTTGTCGGCGCCAGACCGGCGGATCATCGACGACTCCATATGGTCGCCACCGACATCGGACGCTGTCCCGACGGAAGTTTTTGCGTATTGGCAGACCGTACTCAAGCGCCGTCGGGGACCGGATACGCGCTGGAGAATCGTATCGTTGTATCACGGGCCATACCGGAAATTTTTCGTGACTGCCATGTCAGCCGTCTGGCCACATTTTTCCGATCGGTCCGGAATCTTTTACAGGCGGCAGCACCGCACAATCGGGATAATCCGAGGGTGGTACTTCTCACTCCCGGTCCCTACAACGAAACTTATTTTGAACACGCCTATCTGGCGCAATATCTGGGCTACACGCTGGTTGAGGGCGCTGATCTGACCGTCCGTGATAACCACGTCTACATGAAGATGCTTGGCGGCCTTCAACCGGTCGATGTCATCTTTCGGCGTCAGGATGATGGGTATTGCGACCCGCTGGAACTGATGCCTGACAGCACGCTGGGAATTCCAGGCTTGGTGCAGGCGGTGCACGCCGGAAATGTCGCCGTGGTCAATGCGCTGGGTTCGGGCCTTATGGAATCACCCGCACTGGGCGCATTTCTGCCGCGTATGTGCCGATACCTGCTGGGAGAGGAACTTAAGCTCCCGTCCGTGACATCCTATTGGTGCGGAGATGAAGAATCGCTGCGTTATGTTCTCGATCATCTGCCGCAGATGCTGATCAAGCCTGCATTCAACACCCCGCGCCAGGGGCCGATGTCGATGGAATCGCTTTCCGCCGGGCAATTGGATGATTGGCGGCAACGCATAGCAGCGGATCCTGCTCAATTCGTAGCGGAGGAGCAGATTTCGCTCTCCACTGCGCCGGTGATCATCGGAAACCGGATTGAAGCGCGGCACATCGCCTTTCGTGCCCATCTGGCGGCTGCCGGTGAAAGCTATGACGTGATGCCGGGCGGATTGGCCCGGTTCTCTATTTCCACCGAATCCATGATCGTCTCGATGCAGCGAGGGGGCGGCTCCAAGGACACGTGGGTTCTTTCCGGTGGACCCGTTGATTCTTTCAGCCTGCTTTCTCCACCGGGACTGCCGATGGAAATTTCACGTGCCGGTGGCGATTTGTCGAGCCGCGTTGCGGACAATCTGTTCTGGCTTGGGCGTTACATTGAACGGGCGGAGGCGATTGTGCGACTCTCCCGCGGCATCGTGGGGCGATTGGTCGACCAGAATTTTGAATCCAGCACGGAATTGCCCGTGCTGCTTGAGGCCCTCTCACGACAGGCACAGATCGATCGAGCGGGTGAACATGGAAAGGTCGGCGAGATGGAAATGGAGGATATCCTTTTTGCCCCCACTCTCGCATATGGTCTCCAGGCGACGCTCCGGTCGGTGTATACGACCGCAAGTCTGGTGCGGGACCGGATGTCGATCGATACCTGGCGCATTATTAATCGCATCGATTCGGATTTTTCGGCCGGGGATCTGCGTGACCGGCGCCTGAGCGATCGGCTCGCATCGCTTGATAAACTGATGATTTCGTTCGCCGCATTCGCAGGGCTCGCGATGGAATCCATGTCGCGCGGGCTGGCGTGGCGGTTTCTTGATATCGGCAGGCGAATTGAACGCAGCGCGGCGATGGTGCAGCTATGCCGGACCAGCCTGTGCGGCTCTGAGCCCCCTCCGCCCAACGCGCTTGAAGCCGTACTTGAAGTGGCGGATTCCGCCATCACTTATCGACGCCGATACATGACCTCCCTGCAGGTGCCTCTCGTCGCCGATCTGCTTCTCGCCGATGAAACCAATCCCCGCTCATTGGCATTCCAACTAGCGAGACTTCAAGAGCATGTCGCCCAACTGCCGGGAAATCAGCACGAAGCCCGCCTGACACCCGTGCAGCAGATTTTGCTTTTGCGTCTCACGGAATTGAGGCTGATGGAATTTAACACTCTGCCGGCCATTGCGGCCAAAGAATCGTGTCTGCAATCACGGCTGGATTCGATACTGGTCGATATTTTCCAGATTTCCGATCTGCTGAGCCGGCGCTATCTGACGCACGCCGCCCCCGGCCGGTCGATCGGGGCCTCGGCGAGTACCCGCTGAGCGATTGGAGCATCATGAAGCGACATCGTCAAATATCATCGAGGCATTGACATGGCGGTATATCGAATCCGGCATCTGACTCATTATCGCTATCAGGAAGCGGTGACGGTCTGTCATAATCTGGCCCATCTGATTCCCCGCGATAGCCCGGGACACACATGGACACAGGTGGAACTTGATATCACACCGGACGCATCGCGGACCACCCGGCTTGACTGCTTCGGAAATCGCACCACGGTTTTCACCATTGATGAACCGCATCTTGAACTGCGGGTGGAATCAAGAAGCGTGGTCGACCTGGCGCCGCCGAGAACATCCGCGCTGTTCCCGACAAGCCCGTGGGAAGCCGTGGCGAATTTGCTCCGCGGAAAGCCTGAGGATGAATGGCTCGCCGCCGCCGAATTCCGATTCCGGTCACCACATGTTGACTGGACGGAGGAAATCCGCCGATGGGCGCTGCAATCATTTCCTCCCGGCAGGCCTATTGCGGAGGCGGCACTGGACCTGGCGGGGCGCGTGTGCACCGAGTTTCGGTTCGTCAGTGGATCAACGAATGTTTCGACTCAGGTTGCCGAAGTCTTTGAACGCCGCACAGGCGTGTGTCAGGATTTTGCGCACCTCACAATTGCGGCACTTCGCTCCGTCGGGCTCTCGGCACGATACGTCTCCGGCTATCTCGTCACGCAGCCGCCGCCCGGAGGAAGCAGACTCATCGGAGCGGACGCCTCGCATGCGTGGATCAGCGTCTATGTGCCGGAATATGGATGGATGGATATCGATCCGACCAATCACCTCTGGCCGCTGGAAGCCCACATTACCGTTGCCTGGGGACGCGATTTTTCGGATGTGTCACCGCTGCGCGGCGTTATCCTCGGCGGTGGCAAGCACGAAGTGACGGTCGGCGTCGATGTAATACCGGCCGATGCGGAGTTCGACGAGCGATCAGAGGCGCCATAAGCCAGCTCAAGGGATACCGCACGTTCCGCCAGATGGCGCGGTGGTCGATCGGCCGCCACTCACCCTTAAACTTAAGCAGGATCACAGGCGCACCGAGCCGATGATGGGTTCATCGCGCGGGGAACAGGTCGGGCAGGGCTCATCATCAAGGTCCCGCACTGCTGTTGCTGCTGTTGCTGTTGGACCTGTTCATCGAGTATCCACCCCCCCACCGGACCACGACCCGCGAAATTAAATACTGGAACTTCAAGGCTGCCGGTCCGCTCGCCGACCAGACGATTGGTCAGCTCCCGCAATTCACGGGTTATGACGGATACGGACATCGTTTCGCGGGCAGATCCGCGGTAAACGCCCTTGTGCGGCGGGACATCTCGGTAATTGGTACCGACGGCCATTTTGACAAAATTTTCGCCCGCCGGACAGTTGTTGGTCGGATCAAAACCGACCCAACCGGCGGACGGGAAATAAGCCTCACACCAGGCGTGCGTCTGGGTTGCGCCTCGATAGCCGCGGTTGCCGGCATGGATAAAGCCGCTCACATATCGACAGGGAATCGCAAGTTTTCGAAGGATGCCGACCATAACCTGGGCAAAATCCTGACATACCCCCCGCCGATGCGCCAGCACTTCCTCGACCGTCGTGCTGACGCTGGTAACCCCTTTTTCATACTGAAACTCATCACTGACATACCGCATCACTTCCATGGCGACATCAAGCTGCCGGGCACTTTCCCGCGGCTTGATTTCCCCGACGACGCGATCCAACTCGGGGCAATCGCCGATGGGCGATTCCAGCTTGAGGAAATCGAGCAGGGTGTAATCCGGCAGATTGCTCGGCGGCCACCGGTCGGGCAGCGAGCCCGATCGGGAATGCTGATGATGGGTCTGAACCACGCTGGAGGCCACGATCTTTACACTTTTGTGCAGACCATTAATGGAAAATGCGTGTACCGTGTTGCCCAGCCAGTCGAAATAGCTGCGAATCTGACAAGCCGGGCCCACGGCAAGATCGAATGAAAGCCGCTGCTGGCCCGATTCCTGCCGAGGCGCCATACGCAATTCCATCACCGTCTCGCTGATAAGCCCGGAGTAGGAAAGTTCCGTGGTGTGTTCAATTCCAATCAGCATGATGAAAACTCCTGATGCCTCAGCCTCAAAGCGCACTCGTGGACCACGCACGCCAGCCGTTGGGATCGATGGCCCGCATGAACCACTGTTCCTGAATCGCCGCCGCCGCCTCCGCAATACCCGCCCGCGTGCGTCCCAGAAAATCAATAAGTCCATCATCCATCTCACCCGTAACATGCGAATATTGCACTTCCGCAAAGAGCCGGCCCAGCCGACGCTGGGCCTCGCGCCCGGCATCGGCGGCGAGACCGGCGCGAATCTGGTCTACGGTGGCGAGCGCCTGCTTCACACAGAAGTGAATGCTGCGCGGAAAAGTAGGATCAAAAATAATAAAATTCGCCACCCGCGACGGCTCGATTTCACCGACATGGCTTCGACGATACGCCTCGATGCTGCAGCAGGTGCGAAGTACCGCCATCCATTGAATGGTGCGCAGCGAGGATTCCAGCGAACCGTCAATACGCGAGAGCGTGGCGAATTTGGCCGTCAATATCCGGCACGTCATGTCCACCCGTTCGATATATCGGGAGAGCTGGATAAACATCCATACCTGGCCATGATCCATGGTCTGGTCGGTAAGCCCCTGAAAGAGAAACGAGCCGAGCATGAACTGCCGATAGAATTCCTGTGGTACATCTTCAAATCTCTCGCGCGCATCGTCACTCTTGATGGACCAGTAAAAGGTGTTGATCTGTTCCCACATCTCGGCGGAAATGCTTTCGCGTATGCCTCGCGCGTTTTCACGGGCCTTGGCCAGACAGTGGATCAGACTGTTGGGATTTCCCTCGTCCAAGGTCATATACCGGGCCACCGCCGCCATGACCTGCGTCGGACTGCGCCCCGCCGGGGCCAGCGTCGGAAACATATGATCGCGCTGGGTTATACGCAGCACATCGCCGGCGACCTCCAGCGCGAAAGGCGGGTCCAGATCGCCGGCGCCGGTGAGCACATCTCCGCTGATCATCAGGATTCTTGCGATATGCTCCGCCCGTTCCATATAACGGCTCATCCAAAAACTGGCATCCGCGACCCGGGCCAGCAGGGTACGTGCACGACGTTTGGCGTTTGCTGAGGCCGCAGAATTTGACTCCATCATGATTTTTGCTCCTCCAGAACCCAAGTGTCTTTGCTGCCACCTCCCTGTGAGCTGTTGACGACCAAACTGCCACGCTTCAGCGCAACGCGCGTAAGCCCGCCGGGCATGACCGATATGCTTTGGCCGCAGAGAATGTAAGGGCGGAGATCGATGCGGCGTCCTTCCAGACGGTTCTCAATAATGGAAGGATGCTGACTGATCTCAATGACCGGTTGGGCGATGAAATTGCGCGGATCGGATTTAATTTTTTCAGCAAACTCTTTACGCTCGGCCTCCGTCGCCTGATGCCCCATCAGCATCCCGTAGCCACCGGCCTCATTGGTGGACTTCACGACCAGTTCGTGAAGATGATCCAGGACATATCGTCGATCATCCGGACGGGCACATATATACGTATGCACATTTTTAAGTATCGGTTCCTGCTTCAGGTAAAAGCGGATCATATCCGGCACGTAGGGGTAGATGGCCTTGTCGTCGGCAACCCCGACGCCCACCGCATTGGCCAGCGCAACGCGGCCCATGCGATACGCATTCATAATGCCCGCCACGCCCAGCAGCGAGTCGGGCCGAAAGCAGAGCGGGTCAATGTAATCATCGTCAATGCGACGGTAAATAACATCCACCCGCCGCATCCCCGCCGTCGTACGCATATACACATAGTTGTCGTCCACCAGCAGATCGCGCCCCTCGACCAGTTCCAATCCCATCTGCCGGGCCAGAAAACTGTGTTCGTAATACGCCGAGTTATGCATGCCGGGGGTCAGCACCACGATACATGGGTCCGGCAAATCGGGTGGAGCCAGATATTTAAGACACTGAAGCAGATTGTGCGGATAATCCTCGATGGGGCGTACATGCGCCGCCTGAAATACGGCCGGGAATGTGCGCTTCATGATCGCCCGGTTTTCCAGCACGTAGCTGACACCACTCGGAGTGCGGCAGTTGTCTTCCAGCACCAGATAGTCGCCGTGCCGGTCACGGATCAGATCGGTCCCGCATATGCTGACGTAAATTCCGCGGGGGACATTGATGCCCAGCATCTGCCGCCGAAACATCTTCGCGTTGTAGATCATCTCCGGGTCAATGACCCGTTCCTGCAGGATGCGCTGTTGGTGGTAAATGTCGTCGCAGAAGTAATTTAGCGCCGTGATCCGCTGGATGAGCCCCTTTTCTATCAGGTTCCATTCATCGGCGGGAATGATCCGCGGCAGAACATCGAACGGAAAAATCTTCTCTACACCCAGCGCGTCTTTATAGACGGTAAAGGTGACACCTTGATTGCGAAAGCAGGCATCCGCCATCGCACTTCGATGCTTGATGGCCGTGATTCCGAGGTGATTGATACGTTCGTACAGCCCCGCGTAGTGCGAGCGGGGAACACCCGGCTTTTCAAACATTTCGTCGAAAAGCCCATTGATTTCATACCCATCGAACATTGGAAGTCGGTTCCTTTTCTATCGTTACCGACCTCCGCCACAAGCATTATCACCGCAATATGGGGTACCAGGCAAGCGACCGCCGATCAGGTTCGTCATCGGTACTGACTATTCGGTTTGACGCGACTTTAACGACAGATTCAAGCAATGGAATATATCCCCAAACTTTACGGAATTGATCGATGTTTCAAAGTTGCGTGCTTGTGTTGGTCTAGGCTCTGTCTGAAAAGTGTGTAGAATGGGGGAGGATGTGCAAGAGGACATGGAGGTCCATTTCATGAAACGACACGCGCTCACGGACGAGCAATGGCAGATCATTGAACCTTTGATACCCAAGAGCAAAGCCCGCACGGGTCGGCCGGCGAGGGATTCGCGGCTCATGCTCGACGGCATATTCTGGATTTTGGGGACCGGTGCGGCATGGCGTGATCTGCCGAAACGCTTTGGTCCCTGGCAGACGGTCTACCACTATTTTCGCCATTGGCGGAAGACCGGAGTTTTTGCGGGCATCATCGAGGCCTTACAGGTGAAGCTGGATCGCAACGGTCTGATCGATTGGGATTTATGGTGCGTTGACGGGGCGTCGGTTCGGGCATCCCGTGCCGCTGGCGGGGCTTCTAAAAAAGCTTCGTCCACCACCCGGACGAACCGCCCGACCAC
>DAHWIP010000299.1:0-2540 GCA_027344975.1 Phycisphaerae bacterium | reverse complement strand
TATTTTTCTGATGTGGTTGGGTGAACAGATTGATGCCTACGGGATCGGCAACGGCGTTTCACTGATCATTATGGCCGGTATCGTATCGAGAATTCCATCTGCCATTACAGACCTGTGGAGCCACTCCACGTTTCACCTAGGCGGCAGCGCCGTGCACCGCTATGGAATCGGCACCATGCTGTTTCTGGCCGCGGCATTTGTGTGTGTTTCAGCCGGAGCCGTGATTTTGGAGCAGGCGCAGCGGCGAATCGCGATCCAACAGGCCAAGCATGTCCGTGGTAACCGCGTCTACGGCGGGCAGCTTCAATACCTCCCGCTGCGGGTGAACCATGGTGGCGTGATGCCCATCATTTTTGCCAGTTCACTGATGTTGATACCCTCGGTTGTGCTTCAGTTGGGGTTCTTTACGGAACATTTCGGCCGCTATGCGTGGTTTCAGATATTGGTTGAGAGTATTCAGATCGGCGCGTTTTTCTATATTGTGGCATACGTGGCGATGATCTTCTTCTTCTCCTATTTCTGGAATACGGTACAGTTCCAGCCGAAGGAAATGGCGGAACAGCTTCAGGATTACGGCAGTTTCATCAAGGGATTGCGGCCGGGTAAACGCACAGCGGAATATCTTGAAAATGTGATGTCGCGGGTTACCTATTGCGGCGCGGCGTTTCTGGCGGTGATTGCCTTGGTGCCGACCGTTGTATCGAATTACCTTGGGATCAATTTCATGATCACGCAGTTCCTTGGTGGAACGGGACTGCTGATTACCGTAAGCGTGATGCTGGATTTTATAAACCGAGTGGAGGCGAATCTTGTCATGCGGAATTACGGCGGTTTGACCGACGGTCCATCGGGGGTGCCGGCACCGCGGAGGCGCACCAAGGGGCCGCCGTTGGGCGGTGATGTTCGTGAGTCTGCAGCATGAGGCTCGCATTGCTCGGCCCACCTGGAGCGGGCAAGGGCACGCAGGCAGCACGCATATGTGATGCTTTTGGGTTGCTGCATTTCTCAAGCGGCGATCTGCTCCGGGCGGAAAAGCTGAAGAAAACTCCCGAAGGTCAAAAGATACGTGATTACATCGACAGCGGGCGTTTTGTCCCTGATGAATTGATGTTGGGGATCATTCACGACAAGCTGGCCTCTATCGCCAAGCAGGGTTTTGTACTCGATGGATTTCCACGGACATTATCGCAGGCGAGAGCTCTGACTCAATTCCTGGCGGAGATGAATCGTCCGTTATCACTGGTGATTGAACTGGCTGTCGACCCGGCCGTGCTTTCGAGACGATTTGAAGGTCGACGGGTATGCCCGGTTTGCCTGAGTGTGTACCATGTCGACCTCATGCCGCCGCAACGTGAGGGGATTTGCGATCACGACGGGGCGAGGTTGGTAATCCGACCGGATGATATGCCAGCCGTCGTCCGCACCCGAATCGATACCTACCGCCATACCATCAGCCCGCTGCTGGATTACTATCGAGAGGCGGGTTTATTGTGGAAAGTTGACGCGTCGGGATCTGTTGATGATGTGTGGGTGCAGATTGAAGCCCGACTCTCGCAGCCGGATATGCGGGGTTCGTCAGCAGCGTAACAGGATGTCATCGCAATCAGGGGCGAAGTATATGAGCATTTCAATAAAAAGCCGGGATGAAATTGAGCTGATGCGCCGCGTGGGAAGGATTGTGCATCAGACTCTGGCCACGTGTGCGGCAGCGGCCAAGCCGGGTATGACAACCGCCGAGCTGGATCAGCTTGCGCTGGAGACCTGGTCGCGGGCGGGTGCCGAGGGGTTGTTCAAAAATTATCCGACCTATCAGCCCGGCAAGGGGTTTCCGGGCAATACCTGCATCAGTGTGAATGATGAGGTGGTTCACGGAATACCCGGCCCAAGAAAGTTAAACACCGGCGATATCGTCAGTATTGATTGCGGGTTACGGCTGGGGGGGTGGTGCGGAGACTCGGCCATCACCGTCGCGGTCGGCGAACCATCGGCCGAGGCTGCAAAACTGATCCGTGTTGCGTATGAGACGCTTGACCTTGCCATCTCGTTGATTCGCCCGGGGCGACGGTGGAGCGACATCGCCAAACCAATGCAGCATCATGTGGAAGCGAATGGTTTTTCATGTGTGCGGGAATTTGTCGGTCACGGAATCGGTCGCCGGATGCATGAGGAGCCCAAGGTGCCGAATTTCTTCTCGCGTGAATTGGAGCGGTCGGGCGATTTTTACCTTCAGAAAGGGATGACGCTGGCGGTGGAGCCGATGGTGATTGTCGGCAAGCCGGATGTTGTGGTGTTGGAGGATGGGTGGACGGTATTAAGCAAAGATTCAACGCTGGCGGCACATGTTGAGCATACGATAGCGGTTACGGCCGACGGCTGCGAAGTATTGACAGATGGGTTATAAAATCGCATAATGAAGTGTTCGGGTGGAGCTCTAAGCCGATAACAGCCTGGCCTTGGTGTTCAAGGTGGGTGGCGTATTGTCGGTGATGGAAGGGCGGTCGGATCATGAGGATACGGAAGTGGCTGCCGGTTTGAGAGTG
>DAHWIP010000298.1:0-2542 GCA_027344975.1 Phycisphaerae bacterium | reverse complement strand
AGCCCGTATCAATCTGGCGCAGACTTGCAATGCGGTGGGGTGGATGGTGGGGCCGATGATCATTGGTGCGTTCGTCATGTCCAAGACCAAGATCGCTAACACGAGCAATCACTCGCTCTATCTGCCATATCTGGCGCTGGGTGGCGTCGTTGCGGTGCTGCTGGTAGCGTTTCTCATCTGGCCGGCGCCGGATATTCAGGCGCCCGACGAAGCCCGCCCGGCGTCCGGACACGGTGAAGCGGCTCGCCCCCTGCATCATGAATGGCACTTCATTTTTGCCGTTGTTGCGCAGTTCTTCTATGTTGCCGGTCAAACGGGGGTCTTCAGCTTCTTCATTAATTATGTCAAGGATAAGGGATACTCTCCCGCCATTCCGAACTGGCTGGCGGTACATCTCCCGCGGGCGGTTGAATATTCCTCGCATCATGCGTTCTACATCACGCAATATGGGGCTACGACTTTGCTTTCCATTGCCTTCGGCTGTTTCGCCATCGGGCGGCTCTCGGGCAGCATGGTTTTGCGCTTTGCCAAACCCCATCTCATCCTGGCGCTCTATGGGCTAATTAATACCGTATTGATGGTAGTCGTCGTGCTCAACGGATTGAAGGTCGGTTCGATGACGATTAATCTTGGCTGGATCGGAGTCATTGCCCTCGTGCTGAGCTATTTTTTCATGTCGATCATGTATCCCACCATTTTTGCGCTGGGTATCAAGGGGCTCGGCAGGCATACCAAGCTGGCGTCGGGATTTATCGTCATGTCGATCGTTGGCGGGGCGCTGGCGCCGTTCTTTATGGGCTGGATCGCGGATAGATCGTCGATGCGGATTGGTTTTATCGTTCCGCTGATCTGCTTCGCAGTGATCATGCTTTACGGCTTCACCTGGAAGTCATTTTTCAGACGCGACATGCTGCCGGAGAGTGATCATGGCGTCCTGATTGAACCGATTCCCGCACATTAAAACGCCGCGCCCAACCGACCTTGGTCAGCAAGTGTTGGTCGGGGCGACCGATTCAGCCTCTGCCGAGTTCCTGGCCGGATCGGCGCATCAGTTCGGTTCGGGAAAGTACGCCGGCAATGGGGGGCGAATCGGGTGTTGGGCGCGGTCCGAGCACCGGCAGTATCGGCGTATCGTACCGGTTAAAGACGTCCAGTGCGTCTTCCAGCGTGGCAGTTGGCTCCAATGGCGGGATGTCGGCCCGTACCAATTCCGTTACCAGTAGAAGCGGAGCAGCTTCGGGGGCCAGCAAGACGTTTTTCAGATCGTCCAGCGTTAACAAGCCCACATAACGGTTGCCGCTGTCGACAACCACAAAATCGCGGACTCCCCGCTCGGTACTGCGGGCCAGCACCTGGGAGAGCGTCTCATCGGTGCGGGCAAAATGGGGCGTCTCAAGCGGCAGTTGATCAATCGTCACCCGGCGCAGTGCGCTGATTCCTACCGCCGATCCAAGGCGGACGCCCATCTTCTTCAGGGGAAGGGTATAAATGCTTTCGCCGATGAACAATTGCTGAACCACGGTGGCAGTGACGGCGGCGAGCATGATCGGCGGCATGACATTGTAGTTGCGGGTGAGTTCAAAGAGTAAAAATATTCCCGTCAGTGGTGCCTGAAGAGCACCGGCGAGGGTGGCGCCCATGCCGACCAGGGCGAAAGTGCTCGGCTCGGCGTCGGGCACAAAGTGCTTGAGCACAACGCCGAAGGCGCCGCCCACTGCCGCTCCGAGAAAGAGCGACGGTGCAAAGACACCTCCGGAACCCCCACTGCCGAGGGTACAACAGGTGGCCAAAAGTTTGAGCGCGCAGACGACGATCAGAAATTCAAGCGAGATGGTCTCCACCTGACCAAAAATTACTTTTTTTCCATTATACCACGCCGGATCGATGATTCGGTGAATGGTGGGGTATCCGTCGCCGAAAATGGGAATATATCCGGCGGCGAAACGTGAATGCAGGAATGGATCGCCGATGAAAAGACCCACAATCACCAGCCCGCACAGGCCGCAGAGCAGACCGCCAATCGCCGGATGAAGGGCGCCGGGAATAAAACGGTGCAGTCTGTCGTGGAGCTGCTCGCTCCATGTCAGGAGGCGGGTAAAAACCACCGCCAAAAGTCCGCAGACCACACCCAGCAGCAGGAACCAGGGGAGCACGTGAAAGGTGAAATTGAACTTCTCGGCATGGCGCGGCATCTGAAACAGGCCGCGAACCTCTCCTCCACCCGAAAGACCGACGTACGTGAGGGTTGCCATTACTGAGGAAATAACAATCGGCGTAAGCGTGGCTGCGGAAAAATCCTGCAGCACCACTTCGGTTGCAAACACCACGCCGGAGAGCGGTGCGGCGAAAACGGCCGATATGCCGGCGGCCGCGCCGCATCCGATGAGCACATAATTGTAACGGTTCGAGACGCCGGTGATGCGGCCCAGCAACGATCCGACCGATGCGCCGATGACGGCGATGGGAGCTTCGGGTCCTGCGGAACCACCGGAGGCGATGGTAATGCTGCTGGCCACCAGTGTTTCAGCCCCCAGCGAGCTGG
>DAHWIP010000297.1:0-2562 GCA_027344975.1 Phycisphaerae bacterium | reverse complement strand
GCTCGTAGGTCTGCGCGAAAGCATCGACCGAATGCCTTCAGAGCTCTCCGGGGGCATGAAAAAACGGGGCGGTTTGGCGCGGGCGCTGATGATGCAGCCGCGCATGCTGTTTTATGATGAACCGACCGCCGGACTGGATCCCGTCAGCAGCGCCCAGATTTCGCAACTGATCCTGGATCTGAAGCAAAAAATGGATGTGACCAGTATCGTCATTACTCATGACATGAAAGCCGCCTTTGAGGTGGCTGATCGGATGGCGCTGCTTGCCGGAAAACGCTTCCATCTGGTCGGTACACCGGAGGAATTTCGAACTTCCAAAGACCCGCTGGTGCGTCAGTTTGTCGACGGATTGCTGGAGGGGCCCTTGAGCCCTCAATCGGACCAGCAGGCATACGAAGCGGATTTGTTACACAGGGATACGGATTAACAGGTGATCTATGGCTAAAAAACAGGGTGATGCGCTGCGTGCGGGCGTGTTTATGATACTGAGCCTGCTGGCGATTGTGTTTATTATTGTCGCGATCAAAGGCTTTGCGCGTGTCTTCATGCCCACGCAGACCGTTACGGCACAATTCACACTCCGGGCCGATCTGGGCGGACTCAATCGCGGTGACAACGTCCGCATCGGCGGCTACACGGTCGGTTCAGTTCAATCCATTAATATTAAATCGTCCCGGCCGCAACCCTGTATCGATGTCACCTTCACCATTCCCAAGCGATATGTCCTGCGTAAAGGGGTATATCTTGCGGTGGGAGGCACTGTAACCGGCACAAGCTGGCTGAATTTCAGTTCGCTGGGCACCGGCGCTCCGATACCGGCCGGAACCGTCATCCCCGGCCATGCCGGCGGGCCGGCGAATGAACTGGCGCGAGCCTCGGCCATCATGCCGGCCGTTGCAGCGATCCTCCATCAAGTGCGGACCACGACCCTTCCGAAGGTCAATACGGCCCTGACACAAATCGGCTCCGCCGCCCACTCCATAGACCTGGCGGCCGCATCGGCCGATAAGACGCTCTCCACCGTGCAGCCCCGCGTGCCGGAAATCATTCATCATTACAATCGGTTCACCTCCAGTGTCGCCTACGCCATGAATCAGGCGGGCAAATTGATTCACTCCGGCCGCAAAACCGCTCTGCCCGATATCAACATCATCGCTGCTGATATTAAAAACTCACTGCCCGGCCTGCTGCGGCAGATTCACGGCAATCTGACCGAACTGCACACCGCACTGATTGACGCTTCCGGCGCCGCCCGGGACGCGCATCGGCTCCTGAGCCGCAACGGGCACCGAATCAATACCATGATTAAATCGCTTGCGACCGCATCGGCCAACCTTAAACTCTTCGCCATAGAGATTCACCAAAGCCCCTGGCGGTTGCTGTACCGGCCCGGAAAAAACGAACAGGCCAATGTGCAGCTTTACGACGCGGTTCGTGAATTTAATGATGCCGCCCGCAATCTTTCCAATACATCCTACGAATTGCGGAAGCTGTTGAAGACCGGCGCCCATACGGCCGCCCAGAAAAAGATGCTCTCCGCCTATATGCAGATGCTTGACCGGAGTTTCAGTCATTTTCGCGCTGTGGAAAGCAAGTTCTGGCAGCTCGTCCGACATTAAGCCGACCGGAGTGTCCGGAAACTCTGGCATCTCGGCCCAGGCGTGACGACGGGTCAGTGTTTTTGAATTAACCGTTTCATTGCAGCTTCGAGCTGATGCTCTGCGGCCTGCATCATGCGGATCCGGGTGCGGAGTATTTTAATTTTCTCCGCCCGTGTGGGGGGATTCGTCACCGCGATGAGTCGATGCAGCTCAAGCAGATGCACCATGCGGCGCACGGGCAGGGGAAGCGTTTTCAAATCCGATGGCGTGATGGTATAGCGATGGCCGGCATAAATAATAGACAAATGCTGATAACCATATATGTCAATGTGACGGGTGAGTGTCATTGTGGGCATGGCTGCCAGAGGTGCCGCTGCCGCGTTGTGGTTTTCAACCATTTTTCGGGCGGCAATCATCATCCGAGGCTGATGGGAGGCACTTTCGCTCATCGGGTCTGCGGCAAGCCGCACAACGCGCAGATGGGCACTGGCCAAATTCGGCCTCCGCTGCGAGCGTATCTGCATGGTGAGCGTCTTGCCGTCCCGAATCACGCGCAGATGGCAAATCTGAATTTTTCCGTCCACGCGCCGGTTGGCCGCCGCCACCAGTTGCATGGGCGAGATCAAACGGCTGCCGTTTACTTTGATGATAAGATCGCCCGGTACCAAACCAGCTTTGGCGGCCGGGCTTCCGTCCACCACCATCACCACCAGCATGCCCTGGCCGAGTTTTAATCCCAGAAGATGCTCAAATACCGGCGGTATTTCCTCTAGGCCCACACCGATCCAGCGCGGATGGTGGTGCGAAGTGGGCTGAAGAGCCGCCGATGCTGGCGGGGCGCGAGGTCTGGGGCTTTCCGAAAAAGCTCGCCAAGATCGGCTTTGCGCGCGACCGCGACATGATCATGGGGACCTTGGAGCGGCCTGCCAGCGCGAAACTCGCGATGGCGCTGATGCGGCCG
>DAHWIP010000296.1:0-2594 GCA_027344975.1 Phycisphaerae bacterium | reverse complement strand
ACATTTTTTGAAGCTTACCGGCCAAGCTGGAATAGCATTATCCCCACCAACGGCGGTATTCCCAGCACAATATGCGGGCCCACCAGCCTCAGCCATCCATGGAGTTCCGGTTGCACCACCTGGCCTACGCAATGGATTGCGGGTATCCGGCCCACGACCCCCGGATTT
Source organism: Phycisphaerae bacterium (assembly GCA_027344975.1). Lineage (GTDB taxonomy): Bacteria > Planctomycetota > Phycisphaerae > WQYP01 > WQYP01 > JAJZGD01. The sequence continues at coordinate 2,426 of DAHWIP010000296.1, read as the reverse complement.
GCCACCGTGGATATTGTTCCCCATCTTGGCCGCACCCTGACTTGGGTTAAAGCCACCGCCCCCACACCGCATGGAACCCTTTCCGAGTCGCTTAATGTGAACCGTGGTACGGCCAAGTACAGAATTCCATCCGGGATTATGGCGCGCATCGGGGTGCCCAAGGTAGGCCGCCGCATCATGACCATTACCATCAATGGCCATCTGGCGTGGCATGATGGCCGCTTCGCCGCCTGTCCCGGAATCAGCGGTGCAACCCAAAGCCGCAATTTTGTGTATTTTACCAACGTGCGATCCGGTCAATATGCACTGACGATTTCATACCGTGGGAATACGCCGCCATTCCTGCATGAACCGTTTATTTATCCCGTGCAGGTGCTGGGGCAGGATTCCATCACGCAGGGCAACTGGGGTGGCGTATATGGACGCGACGGATATGTACTGTTCGCCGATGGCCCGAAGGAGGCGAACATTGAACATCTGCCCAGCTATGTCAAGTCGGTTCATTGTCTTTGGACACATAAAACCCAGTGGCCAAGCAATGGCTCCGATCTACGGGCATTGGCGGCAAGTTCTAACAATGGTCGGCATCATCGAAACGCCGGGGTACTGTATTCCGATTTGACGTCCCAGGCCCCGCAGGCGGCGGTGGATATTCGGCTTCGGCACCGGCGCAACTATCGGCTGGCATTGTACGCGGTAGATTTTGACCACAAGAACCGCAAGGAGGTCGTCACGATTGAAGACCTGCGAACCAAAAAGCTGCTGGCCCCCGTGCAGGCGTTCTCCCATTTTTCCGGAGGAAAGTATATGGTGTTTGAGTGCCATGGGAGTGTACGCGTGCGGTTTGATCCGATCCGCGGGGAAAACTCCGTTCTAAGCGGTCTGTTTTTTGATCCGCCCGGCGGATAACGCGACCGTTGGGTATTGGCACCAGCCCGCGAAGTGCGTGTGCCGGAGAATTGTTTCGACCGGTCAGGGGGATATCAGATGCGCCCCAAGGGATATGCCTTCCGGGCGTTTGACCTTGGCCGCCACGGTCGCATGGAGTCGGCAATGTTGACCAACATGGATCATCTGAATCTTACCGCCTGCGCGGTGGGGACGGCCAAAATCCAATACCTGACCAATATTAACAAAGAATATGGCCGCCATGCGCGCCCAGCGGAAGCAACGCTTGCTTTTCATGACTTTACAGCGCATAGCGCCCGGGTGATGTTTCTGCGGGCGCCGCATGGCGACGTGGGAGCGCGGCATGGCGTCACCCTCGGTGGTGCGGCAATTACTATTCATGCGCCATGGCATGGTCAGTGGCAAACCCTGAAACTCCCCCGCCACGACCGTTGTAACCGGTTTGTTCCGGCCGCCTGCGCTGCGATCGTGCAAATCTCCGGGCGATGAAACCCCGCAGGTCTTTGACAGGTGCTTTCAATATTTCCGTGAGAACTCTTATGGCAATCAGCCCCGCCGCAACTGTGCGGTAGTCCACTCGTTGGTCAGGTGGCGCACCGGGCACAGGCTCACCCAATTAAAATACCATCGCGACATCCTTAAAGTTTGCTCCGTGAAGCTCGGACTGAAACTGATGTTTTCCTCCCGCGCACCCGCCGCGTTTACGCTTCGCCTTCGAGTTGTTCCGAGATTGCGGCGGCAGTTTTAGTGGATCGTGGTTCGACATCTATGCGGGTGATGGCAACATAGGCCACGAATACCACGATAAAGAAGGTCAGAATAATACTGACAATCGGCGTACCATAGCCTAGACCGCTCATGCTCCGCGGCTTATCAAACCAGTCCGCAAATGAAGCCCCCAGTGGGCGTGTCATGATGTAGGCAAACCAAAATGCAAAAATGTCGTTAAATCCCAGCAACCAGTATCCGACGCCGGGGATCACAAACAGAATGGCAAATACAATGCCGGAAATCAGATAGCCCAGGTGCAGTGTGGCAGCGGTCAAATCTCCGGCTGCAGTGCCAAGAGCAAAGGTGGCCAGCACCGTAGACCAGTAAAACATTTCTCGGCGCATCGTATAAATGCTATGAATTGAAAGCGTTTGCTCCACGCGGTACCACAACATAAGAATCACGATCACCGCCGCAGCGAATACCGAGGTAGATAAATAATATGGCACCCCCAAAACCACGTGCGCCACGTCCGCCACCATAGTGCCGAAAATACTGACCATGACCACCAGCAGCCAATAGACCCAGGCAATGTAGCGCTTCACCCGGAATTGCAGCACCACCGCCACGGCAAAACCCAATGCCCCCATGATCACTGCGGCATAAGGGTTGATATGAAACACCAAGAAGTCTGAAGTCGCTTCCCCCATCGCGGTGGTCAGAATTTTTATAATCCAAAAATAGATTGTAATTTCCGGCACCTTGGATAAGGCCCGGCGGGCTGTTTTGAATTGGGGCGTACTGCT
>DAHWIP010000295.1:0-2610 GCA_027344975.1 Phycisphaerae bacterium | reverse complement strand
ACATGGCTCCGGTACCCTGAACGCAACACGGAACTCCGTAATGCGATGCGGACCGGCGGATGGTGTCGATGATCGCTTCACCATGCCGATGAATCGCCTCCAGCACGCCGGGCGTATTGATGTACCGCAGGGTTGCCAGCGCGGCCGCCGCACAGAGGGGATTGCCGTTGTAGGTTCCGCCGTGCTTGACGGTATTGGCGGCCACGGGGAGCATGACATCGCGGCGTCCGGCGAAGGCGCTGATGGGAAATCCTCCGCCGAGGGCTTTGCTCCAGATCAGCAGATCGGGCGTGACACCGAAATATTCCGCCGCCCCTCCGCGTGCCATCCGGAATCCTGTAACAATTTCATCATAGATAAGCAATATGCCGTTCCGGTCGCATTCCTGCCGCAGCCACTCCAGGAAGCCCGCCTCCGGCATGGTGCAGGCGTTATTGGCGACGACGGGTTCCAGAATGACGGCCGCCAGATCGGCGCGATGTTCCTGCAGGATGCGGCTCACCTCGGGGCGGTGGTTCCAGGGGGCGATGATCACATCGTGCACAATCCCCTCCGGTATACCGCGTGAATGAGGCTGACTGCGGGGATGATCCAGCGGACCGGCATCGGCTTCGGCCGGGCGGTTGCTGATCGCCAGCACGTCCACCCAGCCGTGGTAGTGGCCTTCAAATTTTAATATTTTGCTGCGCCCGGTAAACCCGCGTGCGGCGCGAATCGCACCACAGATGGCCTCCGAGCCGGAATTGGAAAATCGCACCAATTCCGCCCCCGGCACCATGTGTGTAATCTGTTCGGCGAGTTCCACCTCCACCGTATTGCACGTGCCGAACATCGTCCCCGCCGCCAACTGCGAAGTCACCGCCGCCGTGAGCCCCGGGTCCCGATGCCCCAGAATGACGCTGCCGTAACTCAAAAGATAATCAATAAATTCATTTCCGTCGGCATCCCAGATGTGTGATCCGTCCCCGCGGGCGATATAAAGGGGATAGGGCAGATCGCCGGTGGTGTTGGAGCGGGCGGAACTGCTGATCCCCCCGGCAAGTACGGTCGAGGCTCTGGCAAACCAGTTGCGTGAAGCATCCGTGGAGTGCGTTAATCCGAGTTGCTCATTTAATTCGGCAGGTGCCGATACTTTCATGTTCATACGTCCATCGTCAATCCGCAGCAACGTTGCCGCTATGGGTTACGTCCCCTCGCTATCGAGGTAGGCGAGCACCGCCGCCGCCATGGCACCGGAACAATCGACGACCTCCTGCACGGGCACAAATTCGTCAATTCGGTGTGCCTGCTCCAGCGACCCGGGCCCCCAGACAAGCGTTTGAGTCCGGTGCAGAGCAAAGCGCAACCCACCCTCGCATCCGGAGTTAAAGCCCCGCCACTTTTTCCAGCGTTCCGCCGCCGGTGAATATCTTATCACTTTCTCGGCTGCCCGGCATAGTGATGCGTCCGTCGGAGTGAAAAATCCGCGGTAACGCTCGGGAAATTGAACGTCGATGCCGGCGTGCGGGTATCCCTGCGCCACAAGCCGATCGGTCAACTCGGAGATAAACCGCTCCTGCCAGGTATCCAGATCATCTTCGGGGCAGAGTTCAAAATATCCCGCACAGAGCGCCTTATCGCAGATCATCCCCTGCCAGCCACCCCCGGAGATTTTATCCACCGTAATCGGTCGAAGTACGGGATAATCGGTATATCGCCCATCTTTTTCAATTTGACTGAAGTGGCTCTCCATCTCATCGAGCGCCCCGAGAACATGCCGAAGTCCCCTGACGGCGTCGATCCCCAGCCATTTTACGGTTCCATGAACAGCACGGCCGCTGACACTGATTTCAAAGCGCAGACCGCTTCGGGCGGCACAGCGCGGCAGGCCCTCAGTGGGCTCTAAAATGATGGCGGCATCGGCGCGGTACCCGCGAACTACGCTGGTGAGCGTGCCAAGATCGACGCAATCTTCCTCGCCGGGGATAAGTTCCAGTGCCACCATCCCCGCAAAATCATCGCCACGAAGTTGACGGATTTTCAACATGGCACCGAGCCCGGCCGCAAGCGGGCCTTTGGCGTCGCATGCCCCGCGGCCGTACATCCGCCCATCGTCAATTGAACCCGACCAAGGCCCATGCAGCCAACGATTTTCATCCCCGACCGGAACGACATCACTATGGGCGTTGAAGAGAACGGTCTTGCCGGGTGTCCGTCCCTTGAGCGTGATGACCGCCGTCGGCCGCCCGGAGAGGGGCAGGTGTCGGCCCATGGCCGCAGGGTAACCCGCCAACTTGGATTCATCGGTTTGAAAAAGATCGACATCAAAGCCCCACCGAGAAGCCTGATGGGCGACCAGCTTTACCAGTGGCTGCTCATCCCCGCTGATGCTGGGCATGGCGATGCATCGACGGAGCAGGTCCAACATCGCGGAATCGATTTCATTGATGGAATTGGCAGCGATCAAAGATGCCCCCTGCCGTGACGCCGATGATTCTTGCCCAGATCGCCGATTGGATCGTCGATTGGACCGTTGATCCCCCGGGGGCGATACCTTCCGCTTGGATCGGTCCCCTGCTGACGAACGCGTCCCGCGGGGCCTTCTGCCGATCAACGGGCGTGATGATGTCT
>DAHWIP010000294.1:0-2612 GCA_027344975.1 Phycisphaerae bacterium | reverse complement strand
CAGCACATCAGCGGATTTGGTGCCTTCGCGTGCAACGATAAAATTGGCGTGACGGCGTGAAATCATGGCACCTCCAACCGCGCTGCCCTTGAGCCCAGCTAAATCAATCAGCTTACCGGCAGATTGTCCATCCGGATTTTTGAACGTGCATCCTGCACTGTTTTCTCCCATCGGTTGGGAATTTTTCTTAAAAACCCAGATTTCCTTCATCCGTTGTGTAAGCTGTTCCGGATTTTCCGGCCGCAGTTCCAAGGTCGCCTCAACCACAATCTTGCCCGTGATGTTGCTGTGCCGGTATCCGAAGACAAGCTCATCGCGGCTGCGGGTGTAAAGATGCCCCTCGCCGTCGAGCATGGTGACGGACGCCACTGCCGAACCGATATCCCCAAAGGCGCCGCCGGCATTCATTCGGATATGCCCCCCGAGCGTGCCGGGAATACCTGCTACGGCTTCAATTCCTCCCAAACCGGTTTTGCACATGGTGTTGACCAAGTGCATCATGTCAGCGCCCGCGCCGACTTTGGCGATGCGGCCGTCGATATTCACTTGAGAAAACGACGGGTGGGAAAGATGGATCACGGCCCCGTCAACCCCCTCGTCGCGGATCAGCAAATTGGCCCCGCTGCCGAGCACGTAAACGGGTATCTGCGCTTCGTGCAGGCGTTTCATGACGGCCGAGAGTTGCGCGGTATTTTCGGGCGTAATAAAATATCGGGCCGGACCTCCGAGACCGAACCAGGTCAGAGGGGCCAGATGTACCTGTTCCCGAATAATGGATTCAAATCCGTTTTGCCAGCTCATGCGTCACTTTCCAGACATTTCCCGCTCCCATGGAGATGATCAGATCACCCGGCTGCCGATGGGCGGCGAGATATTCCACCACTTGAGAACACTGCGGCAGGTGCAGAGCCGCGACACCAGCCGCCTTGATTTTTTCCACCAATGTTACGGCCTTGACACCCGCCTCATCCGCCGCCGTATCGCGCGCAAAGTGTATATCGGGAACGATCACCAGATCCGCATCGCCGAAACTGCGGGAGAATTCGTCCATGAAGCAGCGGGTGCGGCTGTGCTGGTGCGGTTGAAAGACACAGATCAGCCGCTTCGGCTGCCAGCGGGTTTTCAGAGCCGCGAGCGTTACCTGAATTTCCGTCGGATGGTGGGCATAATCATCAACAAGCGTGATATCTGCGGTCTGCCGGATTAATTCACTGCGGCGCTGTGCACCGCGGAAGGACGCGAGAGCTTCGGCTATCGCATCCCATCCGGCCCCGGCATGAAGGGCCAGTCCCGCCGCGGCGACGGCGTTGCCGACATTATGCCGTCCGGGCACCTGGAGCGCCGTGCGCCCGAGGCGTTTTCCCCTGTAGCAAAAGTCAAATTCATAGCACCCGTGACGAATGGCAAGCTGCCGGGCGGTGACATCCGCATCCAGATCCACGCCGAAGGTGAGCGTCTCGGCGACCGCGGCGGCGGCCAGATCGCGGCGATGGGGGCTGCCCGCCGGAATGAGCACCTGCCCGCCGGGCTGCACACGCGAGATGAAATCGCAGAACGCCTCAACGATTTCAGTAATGTCTTTATAATAATCAAGATGATCCGGCTCGATATTCAGCACCACCGCCGAGTGCGGATGGAGGTTGAGGAAGCTGCGGTCAAACTCGCACGCTTCAACAACAAAATGCCGCCCGGAACCGCCGCGGGATGATCCGCCGAGCTGCGGGATCGATGCGCCCACCACAAATGAGGGATCCAGGCCCGCACAAGTCATGATCCACGCCGTCATCGCCGTGGTGGTGGATTTGCCGTGCGTACCCGCCACGGCGATACCGGATCGGAATTCCATGACCCGGCCGAGCATTTCAGAATATTTCAATACTTTTAGCCGACGCCCGACGGCCGTAGCGAGTTCCGGGTTATCGCGGCCGACGGCGGCGGAACAGATGACCCACTGGGTTTCCGGCGGGATGGCACCGAGTTGCTGATGGAAGGTGATCGGCACCCCCATGGCAGCGAGCCGCTCAATGGCCGGATTCGTCGACCGATCCGAACCGGTAACCGTCGCGCCGCACTGGAGTGCGATTTCCGCCAGACCGCACATCCCGCTGCCGCCGATGCCGACCATATGAATATGCAGGCCGCTGAGAGATTGCTGGTGATGCTCGTCGTCTGACATGGAAATATTTACGCGCCTAAGTGGATCATTGACTGTCTGGCTCATGCCGATCATAACGTTCAAGCCTCCATGCTTGCTTCCATTTAAGTTTAAGCGATTGGTCGCCCGCTTGCGCGGCACAACCACTTGGCAATCTGTCCGGCCGCCTCGGTTTTCCCATTGGCCAGGCCCGCCTCGCGCATCGCCTTTCGCCGACTCTCGGCGACCAGCAGTTCCATCAGCGTCTTTTTTATCGCTTCGCTGTTGGCTGCCGCATCGCATTTATCCTCCAGGATGACAGCCGCACCATGCGCGGCGAGCCGCTGCGCGTTGGCATGCTGATGTCGGTCGCGATGATACGGATACGGCAGAAGGATGGCGGGCACACCGCACGCCTCGAGTTCCGCGCACAGGCCCGCTCCGGCTCGCGTTATCGCCATATCCGCCGCCGCCCAGA
>DAHWIP010000293.1:0-2646 GCA_027344975.1 Phycisphaerae bacterium | reverse complement strand
ATTTTGCGGCCTGCGTGGTGAACGTTCTGAGTTGAACAGCATCCCGCAAATCCGCCTGCAGGTAAAAAGCTCGGCGGCCCGCTTGCTGCACAGATTGGTGAAAGTGCGCCACTTCAGGACTGTCGGCTGAACGGGTCCCGCATCCGGCAACGTCGCAACCCGCCATTGCCAATACTTTAGCAATAGCCGCGCCGATACCGCTGGATACTCCAGTGACGATCGCCCGCTTATCTAAAAGATCAATTTGAATTGACATGCATCTTCCTATACGTAAAAGTTTTCACGTTGGTTGAGTTCGCGGATTCCCGGGTGCTTTTCCATTTCAGATTCAATCAAATCCACGCCCAATCCAGGTCGTGTTGACAGATGAAGCATCCCCTGTCGCACGTCAATCGGATGGGTAAGCACGGTATCCCGCCACGGCACATCGTTAACCATGAACTCCTGCCGCAAGAAGTTGGGAATCGCCGCGCAGACATGCCCGCTGGCCAGCGTACTGAGTGGCCCGTTGGGGTTATGAGGCGCCACCAGCACATTGTATGCCTCTGCCATGGTGGCAATCCGCTTCATCTCACTGGGGCCGCCGCAACGGGTAATATCCGGCATGATAATATCACAGATATGGTTCTCCAGAACCCGGCGAAATCCGTGGCGTGTATAGTGCCGCTCGCCGACACAGATGGAGACCCCGCCGGGTAGGCGTCGGCGCAGAGCCAAAAGAGTCTCGGCCGTTTCTGGTCCGGCGGGTTCCTCATACCACGTCATGCCGATCGGGGCGAGACGCTCCGCCATCTTTACAGCCATTTGGCCATTGAGCATGGCGTGGGTTTCCAGCATGATGTCAAGGTCCGGGCCTACAGCATCGCGCACTGCGTGTGTCACGGCTACTGCCCGGTCCTGCTGCTCGCGTGAAAGCGACAGATTGGTAGAAAGGTCCGTACCATATAAATAATTTGTGTGTTGGAAGGGGTCGAACTTCAGCCCGGTAAAGCCCATATCCTTCACGCGCCGCGCCTGTCGGGCATAATCGTCGGAGCTGTGCCCTCCACCGGTGAACCAGTAGTTGGCGTATAGCAGTATCTCTGTGCGGAAAGCTCCGCCCAGCAATTCATACATCGGCACTTGAAGAACCTTGGCTTTGAGATCCAGCAAAGCCATGTCCAGCCCGCTGATACCACACATGCTGGCACCGGTCGGTCCGATCCAATTAAGGTCGCGGTAGAGCTTGGTCCAGATAAAATCGGTGCGCATGGGATCCAACCCGATGACGCGCTGACCGATATGCTTCGCAGCCGCTTCGATGATCGGGCTGCCGGGCCAGTTGGTAGCCTCACCTACGCCGGTATGACCGGTATCGGTGTAAACCTTCATCATGGTCCAGTTATACTTAACCCCTTCTACCAGCCAGACTCGCACATCCGTAATTTTCATCAGGTGTAATCTCCGTAAGATTCCGCATTTTCCCGAATTCATTTCATGGGGCATTAATCATTACAGAATGCCGAAACGATCCCACGCTTCCTGTGCCAGCATCCCGCTCTTGATCGCCTCAAAGACAGTTCGCTCTCCATGGGCCTTCGCCATCGCTTGGGTAAAAACTTCGGCTTCAATCTCACGCGGCACCACGCATACACCGTCCATATCGCCGAAAACAATGTCACCGGGATTCACCATAACGTCTCCTACCTTAATCCGGCATCGGAAATCCACCACCTTGCCACGTGGGCGCTGATCCTGCGCGTATCGCCCCATCGAAAAAACAGGAAAATTCAATGCCAGAATTCCCCGCGTGTCGCGTGAATAGCCGTTCACAACCGCTCCCGTCGCACCACGATTGCGGGCAGCCGTGCTCATCAGTTCACCCCAGAGCGCGTAGCTCGGGGATGACCCGGAGCAGATATACACCTCGCCGGGCTCCAACGTGTCCAAGGCTCGCAGCATCAGACCGAATGGGCGGTTGAGCAGGTCGGCACGGCGCCCGGGGCCTTCCCCGCCCTGATCGTCCATCTCCAATACCGGCATGGCGCGGCCGACAACTACCATGTCTTCACGTAGCGGTTGCAGGCTCGGTGGCAGAAATTGCCTGCGATATCCCATGATGTCCATAATGTCTCCCACAACGGCCGTATAAAGATCCCTGCGACAGAGATTAAACAGTTCCGCATCCGATTTCCAGTTTGGCATATCATTCCTTCAAAAAGTAAATGTCCGATGAATCAGCATCGATCTGGAGCCGAATGGTTCCCTCCAAATCCGCCGTAGAGCAAATTTCATAACTCCCAAAACGTTCGATCGGGAATTGGCTTTCAGGATGATCGTATCAAACAACCTCCACACCATTGCGCTCTGATTTGTTTAACAATGTTAATTTCCCGCGCTTGAATATGATCCCTTTCTGCGCTGGATATTTCGTATTCAGATATTCCATGAAGTCCACCGGATTTTGGGCGTTAAATTTAAACATGTCGAAATGGATCGGAGCCACCAGTCCCGGGCCGATAGTACCCGCCAGATCTACCGCTTCCTGATAAGTCATATTACCGATACAGCCGCTCTTAAGTCTGCGGGCATCGCGTCCGTTTATTGGCAATAACATCAGATCAGGTTTGATCCGCCGCAAATAATCTTGCATTCCCTCATACAAAC
>DAHWIP010000292.1:0-2652 GCA_027344975.1 Phycisphaerae bacterium | reverse complement strand
AAAAGGTGTTTTCGTCCTCGTCCGTACGAGCAATCCCGCCGGTGCGGAGCTACAGGAACTTCCCATGGCGGACGGACGTCCCCTCTATATGCACATGGCTGATCTGGTGAATCGCTGGGATCCCGCGGTGGGGGAGTATGGTTGGAGTTCTCTGGGGGCGGTCGTGGGCGCGACGACCGGTCATTCACTGGCGGCCATCCGCGCGGCCGCGGGAAAAAGTATATTGTTAATACCCGGCTTCGGTGCGCAGGGGGGCTCGCTGACCGACACTCTGCCCGCGTTCGATGGCCGCGGGCTAGGAGCGATAATTGCCGCCAGTCGCTCCATTATTTATGCATGGCGTGAACCGAAATACGCGGAACTGGCGCAGACCGATTGGCGCCGGGCTGTTGAGCAGGCACTGATTGATCACAAAACGCAGATTGCCTCGCTGATCAAATACGTCTGATGATGATCTTGCAGATGAAGATAACAGGGTTGATAGATTCGTCTGCTGAATGAAACCGCACCGTTGTGGAATAAAACATGGATGTAAAAAAACGTCATATTGTAGTCATGGGATTGGGACGATTTGGAGGGGGGATCGGGGTTGCTCGGTGGTACGCTCTGCAGGGAGAAAGGGTAACGGTAACTGATCAATTACCCGGCGAAAAGTTGGCCGAATCCATCGCCGCATTGGCAGATCTTCCCGTGGAATTCGAACTCGGTGGCCATCCGGAGAAATTACTAAATGATTGTGATCTTCTCGTCGTAAGCCCGGCTGTCGACAAACGGCGATCGGCGTTTTTTCAATCGGCCCTGGCCCGCGGTGTTCCCTGGACCACGGAAATAAATGAATTCTGCCGACGATGCCCTGCTCCGGTGGTCGGGATTACGGGCAGCGTTGGAAAATCTACCACGGCTTCGATGATCTTCGCCGCCCTTAAGGCCGTCCGTGGCGAGGGTCGTTGTCATCTGGGGGGAAATATCGGTCGGTCACTTCTGGGCCAACTATCTGAAATTCGGTCCGACCATGTCGTTGTCCTTGAACTGTCAAGTTTCATGCTCGAAGACACTCCGATGATTGGCTTCTCGCCACATATCGCTGTCGTTACCAACCTCGTCAATAATCATCTTGATCGTCACGGTACGATGGAGGCGTATGCCGCCGCGAAATGCAATATCCTCAGATTTCAAAAAGCCGATGACATTGCCATTCTGAATAGAAATGATCCGCTGGTGAGCACCTGGAATCAGCATACCCACGGAAAGGTTATCTACTTCGATTACGCCGGGCTGGCACTTCAGGCTCCCGGTCGGCACAATCAGGCGAATGCCGCCGCCGCTCTAGCGGTTGTCAAAGCCTTTCATGGTGAGAACGGAATCTCAGACGCCATTGGGGCTCTCGAAGAGTTTCGTTCGCTCCCACATCGGATGGAATTGGTCGGTCGCACGAATAATTGTTGCGATGAAACCGTCGATTGGCTCAATGATTCCAAATCCACCACTCCAGAGAGTACGTTGACGGCGGTTAGAGCTGTTCCCGCGGGGCGGACGATCGTTATCGTCGGCGGGGCGGATAAAAAAGCGGATATGCAACCGCTGGCTGCGGAGCTGGCCCGTTTATCCTGGGGAATCATCACCATCGGAGCAACGGGGCCGAAGATTGCCGACAGCATCAGAAATGCGATAAAGCTGGATAGCAGGGGCGATTCGGGCTCAGGTTATCGCACTGAGCCGATGCTGACGGACTTGCGAACTCTTGAGCAGGCAGTCGAACAGGCACACCGCTGGACCATTGAAAAGTGCTTGCCGACTGATAAATCTGCCCCGGTCTGCGTTTTACTTTCTCCCGCGTGTGCTTCCTACGATCAGTTCTCCAATTATGAGCACCGCGGATCGGTTTTCAAAGAGTTGGTGGGGCGGTTGCCGCAGACGTCATTCCATGGTTAGCGTCGTCCATATAGGTCAGATTTGAAAGATTGTCCGAGGAGCGGCAACAGATATTCTGTGCGGGTTGACGGCGATCTTAAAGATCGCGACGGTACGACCCGAAGGTAAGTATTTTTGCAGCAGGAGATAGATTATGCTGTCCAAGCGTCTCAAATTTACTCTGGCGGTGATTGGTGCAACTTCCGTTGCCCTGGCCGGTATCGGATTGATGGCGAGCGAAGGTACGTCACCTATTCAAGCGGCGTCCATGCCGTCGGTTCAGATGCCGCATATGTCGCTGGCTAAGCGTCTCTCAAAGGAATTTGAAGCACTGCACCGGGCGATCAAAAACTCCGTAGTGTGCATCAACGTAGTTCAGGAGGTACCACAGAATTCGGTTGACTTGCCGATGCAACTCCCGAAGCAATTTCAGCAGATCATTCCTCCGGGTGCTTTCCCACTCACACCACCATCGCATCCGAATGTGGAAAAGATTTATGGTACTGGAAGTGGTGTGATCCTTACATCCAACGGATACATAGTTACAAATAATCATGTGGTCCACGATGCCACTTCGGTGAAAGTTCACCTCGCGGATGGCCGCGTCTACACAGCCAAAATTATCGGTACAGATCCAAAAACAGATTTGGCCGTTGTCAAAATCAACGCGACGGGTTTACAACCGGCGACTTTCGGCGATTCCGCCAAAGTGCATCCGGGTGATTGGGTCATGGCGATTGG
>DAHWIP010000291.1:0-2663 GCA_027344975.1 Phycisphaerae bacterium | reverse complement strand
ATCGCCGGCTGGGACAAAAACTATCTCCTACGCCTTATCTCCAGCCTGATTCGAGTATGCGTTTGCCCTGGGCCGACTACTTTCCTATGACGGATCCGGCGCGCCCGAAATCCCTTGGTCTATTAGTATTACGAACCAACCCCGACGTTATTGCGATCCAACCCCAATCTCACCTCACGAAACTGGGTATGGGTCGACTGCGGCTGGTATTGCGGCTCCGTCGTCATCGTGATATTCTTTACATAGATTAGTTATTGATCTTTGCTGGAGCAGTTTCTTGAGTCTCGCACGGTAAACGCAGAGGCGAACCTGCTCTCATGGCCAAGAAGTATTAATTCTGGATGTTGTCAGTTTTCAGGAGTCCGGTGTGGCTGAACAGAAACTTGCAAAACGGGATATGAATCGCCGTGACTTCATGGCAACGGCAGCGGTTGGAACCGCGGTGGCGGTTGCAACTCACACTGCTGACGCGAATGTGTGGTCGTTGGGGGCAACCAACCCCGAAAACCCGCCGCGGATCGGTATTTCCGATGCGGCCTATGCGAAGGCGTGGGATCGTGCCGCAAGAATGGTGGCCAAGATGACGCTGGCGGAAAAAATCAGCCAGACATGCAACACGGCTCCGGCGATCAAGCGGCTGGGAATCAGCAGTTACCAATACTGGTCGGAAGCGCTGCACGGATACGGGCTTGGCCCGGGGCCCCACGGTGAGGTGGGGGGTACCAGTTTTCCGCAACCTCTGTCATTGGCGGGGGCGTGGAATCCGAAATTGAACCGACGCGTCTACGAAGCGATTTCTGATGAGGCGCGCGCGTGGCATAATTCTCATGGCACGCCTCTGGCGTTCTATTCGCCGCAGACATTAAATCTGCATCGCGATCCGCGTTGGGGACGTTGTGAAGAAGCGCCGGGTGAAGATCCGTGCCTGGCTTCCACGCTGGCCGTAGAGGTTATTCGTGGAATGCAGGGAGATCACCCCAATTATCTGAAAACAACCGCCTGTGCCAAGCATTTCATATGCAACAATACAGACTCTGATCGTCAACGTGTGTCGGCAACAGTCAATCCGCGTAACTTCTGGGAATACTACACCCGGGCTTATAAGGCTTGTGCCATAAATGCGGACGTATTCACTTTCATGAGCGCCTTCAACTCGGTTAATGGTATCCCATGCAGTGCAAATCGGTTTCTTCTCACCAGCCTGCTGCGGAATCGTTGGGGATTCCGCGGCTACGTCACATCGGATTGTGACGCGGTTTACAATATTTTTAATCCACATCATTATGCTCCGACGCTTTATCAGGCGGCGGCGATGGCCATTCAGGCGGGGTGCGATCTGAACTGCGGTGGCACGATGTGTGGGCATCTCGGCCAGGCCGTAAAGAAACAAATGGTCAGCGAGGCCGATATCAGTCGGGCGGTGACACGTCTTTTCACCGTGCGGGTATTGTTGGGTGAGTTTGATCCCCCGGATCAACTTCCTTACAGCAGTCTGACCTTGAGCGCGATGCAGTCGCCGGCCCACCAACGGTTGGCGCTGGATGCGGCCCGGCAGTCCATGGTGCTGCTCAAGAACGAACAGCATTTTCTGCCCCTGCGGAGAGCAGATTTTAAGACGGTCGCAGTCATCGGCCCGATGGCAGGGCAGTGTCAGTTGGGGCAGTACAGCGGTGCACCGGCTCCATCGGTGATGGTTTCACCCTATGTGGGGATATCAGGAGTCTTCGGCCTTATCTGGCCTCGTCAATTGATCGCATCGGCTGCGGGGGTGAAGTCCGAATTCTCCCTCGAGGGTGGCACTAACCTCAGCTGGACGCAAAGCGGAGCGTGGGCAGAATATGAAAAGCAGGACTTCACCGGTAAGAATCGAATAGCTGTCCGAGTTGCGAACCCCGGCAAATCAGCACAGCTTCAGATTTACATCGATTCGCTCGACGAACCACCCCTCGCCACTTTGACCGTGCCTCACACCGGTGGGGTGCAGGCGTGGCGGACGGTTTCAGCGTCGATTAAACGCGTTACGGGAAAGCATAAGGTGTTTTTCCGATTAGTCGGCGAACCGGGCAATCCGATCGCTAACATGGAATGGTTTCAACTTCAACCCAATCAGACGGAGGTGACATTCCATCAGGGGTGCGCGGTACAAGGAGGCAAGAATAAAGCATTGTTTGCCGAAGCCGTCGACGCGGCGGGAAAAGCTGATATCGTCATCATGGTCTGTGGAGTAACTCCCTGGGTCGATGGGGAAGGGCACGATCGCCAGGACACTCGTCTGACCGGCGTGCAGCATGAATTAATCCAAGCCTGCTTCAACGCTAATCCTAAAACCATGCTGGTCCTTTCCACCAACAACACCGTGGCGGTGAATTGGGAACAGGAAAATCTGCCTGCAATCATCTCCGCGATTTGTGCCGGTCAGGCACAGGGTACCGCCATTGCCGATGTGCTCTTCGGCGACTACAACCCCGGCGGTAAGACCTGCTGCACCTGGTACAAATCAGTGGATCAGCTCCCACCGTTCCACAACTACGACATCATGAAGGGCCGCACCTATATGTATTTTGAGGGTATGCCACATTTGATATCGCGGATATGCCCACAGATTCCCGGGTATTATCTGAGAGAAAGTCTGTTAAGGTATCGTGCCTGGTGGTCAATACGAG
>DAHWIP010000290.1:0-2742 GCA_027344975.1 Phycisphaerae bacterium | reverse complement strand
CGACCGATCTGGATGCGGCCCTGAGCGGTGCGGATGTCGTGATGATCATGCTTCAGGTCGGCGGGCTGGGGGCAACGCTGCTCGATTTTGAAATTCCGCGTCGGCATGGCCTGAATTTCACCATAGCCGACACGACGGGTCCGGGCGGTTTATTTCGGGCACTGCGGACCTATCCGGCGCTGGTGCGTCTGTGCCGCGGTATCCGGGCCCATTGCCCGCGTGCCCTTGTCATCAATTATTCCAACCCGATGAGCATGAACATGGCGGTGTTGCGGGAAGAGGGGATTGCCTCGGCCGTGGGCCTCTGCCACAGCGTGCAGGGAACCGCCGACCGACTCACGTGGTATCTGGGGCTCAAGCCCGGGGAATTGCAATTTGAGTGTGCCGGGATCAATCACATGGCGGCATTTTTGAAATTGGAATATCGGGGAAAGAATCTTTATCCGCAACTCTTCCAATGCTTGGAAAACGCTGAGATTGTCAAACATGACCGGGTACGGTTCGACCTGCTGCGGCGGCTGGGATATTTCATGACCGAATCCAGCGAACATCATGCGGAGTACAACCCATGGTACATTCCGCACGGCCGGGAGACGGTTTCGGCGATGGAGGTACCGATCGACGAATACCTGCGGCGGTGTGATGAGAGCGAGAAGGAATTTGCGGCGCTCGTTGCATCGGCCGGAGATTTGACACCGCTTGCGCACAAGCCCAGCCCGGAATATGGGGCAAAGGTTATTTACGGATACTTCTGCGACAAGCCGCAGATTGTCTACGGTAACATGCCCAATCGCGGTGCGATCGGCAACCTTCCGCCGCACGCCATCGTCGAAACTCCGACGTGTGTTGGAGGAGGCGTGCTGCGGCTCACAGCGGTTGGGGACCTGCCTTTGCCGATTTTGGGGTACGTTCAGCCGCATGTGGTCCAACATGATTTATTCATCGAGGCGGTGAAAACGGGTCGCCGGGAGTGTATTTATGAGGCATGCCTGTTTGATCCGCTGACGGCGAGCGTTCTTACACCGGATGACATGGTGACGATGTGCGATGAGCTGATCGCAGCGCACGGGTCGGGGATGCCCCGGTTGACGCGGCAGTTTCCGCATACATCGGTGCCCGTATGCGGGCCGGTGCCGTCCGCCGACGAGCTTCTTACGGCCCGGCGGGCGCAGCGGAGTGGATGAGGATGCGGGCGGAGAGATGGTTGGCGTGCGGGGAGAAGCTCAGCATATGGGGAGGTCAGCGGCAAGCCCGGCGAGTGTTTTTTCAATCACTGCGGCCGGACTGGACCAGACAAAGAAGAACATCGCCTCCCGAACGCGTCGTTGGGCGGGGTGATCGGCGTGAAGGCCACTTCCCTTGGCGAGTTCCAGTGCCGCCAGTGCGGAGCGCATGGCCATGTGATTGCACTGCGCACGAAGTTGGGTCGCAGCCGCCCCGGTGGACGGAGTATCTGTCGTTCCGTGCCGGTAAACGCTTCGAACGAGTTGCTGCCACTGTTTCCGCAGTTCGGCTATTTCACGGCGGCAGAGCCGGGAGCGGCCCCGAAGGTGCTCTTGGGTCATCGCCAATGCCCCCTGAGCGACGCCCAGCGGTAATACACAGGTATTAAGGGTGAAGCGGCGACGGCGTGCGCGAATCTTGAGCGCATCGGCCGACGGGCCCGCGAGCACCTGATCACAGCCGATCCGGACGCCGGAGAGTTTTACCGACGCGGTGTCGGAGCCATTGAGTACCGCCATCGGACGACATCGCTGAACCGAAACGCCCCGTGAGTCCATCGGCAGGATGAAGAGAAGCTTGTCCCCGGTGTGGACTTCGGCGGCGGCAATCAGATCATCGGCGTGGTGGGCGGAGGTGGCCCAGGGGATGATGCCGTCGAGGCGATAGCCACCGGCGATGGGGCGGGCGATGAGCGCCGAGGAGCCGTGGCGGGTTGAAGTGGTGACCTGAGAGATGCCGATGGACAACCATCTGCGTCCACCGGCAGCCTGACGCAGCAAGCGACGGGCGGCGGAACTCTCAGCGGCGGCCGCAGCAAGAAAATCTATCGCGGCATCGCGCTGGGTGAGGATCAGGGCGGTGGTAAGGCATGCCGATGCAATAAGCTGATAGCGCCGCTGCAGCTGTACGGGCGGGAGATGATCACCGCCAAAGTCGGTCGGGACCGACCAGGCCATCGCCCCGCACTGCCGGAGCGCTCTGAGGCTTTCCACGGGCCAGCGGCCGCTTTCGTCGATGCTTTCCGCGTGCGCAGCAATGGTTGCCAATGCGGATTCAAAGGTGATGGAGGAGGAAGTCTTCTGCATGACCTGATGGTAGGCGCTGCGGTCGATCCTGTCTGCGCCGGGCGGAAGTTATGCGTGCAATCCGAGTTAAAGCGCATCTCGTCAATTGGCCCTGTCGCAACGCCGGGGTTTTACATCCAGCGATAACCGGAAGTCCCCTGCCGAAGCGTGAGCATGATGCTTTCGGGCTGCACAAACCAGCGTACAGGCAGGCTATAGCCGATACCGGTGGAGACCAGGGCGTAGCGACGTGCAGCGGGAGCGCCCGATGCGGTGGGGAATTCGAATATGCCGCGGAGATATCGGCGGTCGGCAACGGGGACAAAGAGGGGGCCCAGCAGCGGGAGGTGCACCTGGCCGCCATGCGTGTGGCCGCAGAGCATCCAGTCCCACTTAAAGCGTCTTAAATTTTCAATGGCATCCGGATTATGCTGCAGGCAGATGGTGACGGAAT